>JAQURL010000096.1 GCA_028715625.1 Candidatus Margulisiibacteriota bacterium
CCGGACCGCTGGAACAAGGAACAAATCCTTGAGGAACATACATTTCTGGGAAAATTGGCCGCAAATGAAGTTCCGGTTATCCCACCGCT
Source organism: Candidatus Margulisiibacteriota bacterium (assembly GCA_028715625.1). Classification (NCBI taxonomy): domain Bacteria; kingdom Bacillati; phylum Candidatus Margulisiibacteriota; species Candidatus Margulisiibacteriota bacterium. The sequence continues at coordinate 90 of JAQURL010000096.1, forward strand.
GAAATATGATAACAATACTCTTTTTTTCTTTGATAATATTCCCTTTGCTGTTTTTCACAAAAAAGGAGGTCGCGCTCTTGACGAGTTTGATAAGGAAAGTTGGCAGGAGATCGGCAGATTATTAGGCCGGGTCCATAATGTGGGGGAAACATTTAAAAGGTCCGAGCGTATAATATGGAAACCTGAAATAGTTACCCGTAAAAATGCAGATTACTTATTAAATGGTTTTTTACCTCGGGAATACCAAAAAATATTCGCGGATATTTCGCAGATGTTTATCGAAAAAACCAGGACACTTTTTAGCATAGATCCGATCTTTTTAATTCATGGAGATTGTCACAAGGGGAATCTGATCCATCGTCCTGGTGAAGGTATCTTTATTATAGATTTTGACGATATCTGTGTTGGCCCTGCAGTGCAGGACCTGTGGATGCTTTTACCGGGCAGCCCGGAAGAATCCGGGCAGGAAATGGAGTGGTTTCTGGAAGGTTATGAGGTATTCAGAAAATTTAACCGGGCATCTTTTATTTTGATACCCGCTCTTAAAGTAATGCGTATGCTGCATTTCGCAGCGTGGTGTGCTTTGCAAAGCAAGGATCAACACTTTATCGAACATTTCTCTCAGTGGGGTACGATCAAATACTGGAATGAGCTGATTAAAGATATTCAGAACATTGTTTATTCGCTGGTTTAGTTATTTTTCTGGTATCTTTATTCGCAGCGCTGAAATGAAATTTAAAATCGCGATAAAACCGCCGAAAAGAAACACATACTGAAATCCAAAGACCATCCAGATAATCCCACCCAGAATGGCAACCAGTATGGAGAAAACATGATCAATGGTTACAGACATGGTGAGTGTCGGAGTGATATGGTCCGGATGAGTGGCGATTTTTTTCAGATAAGTTGCTCTGGCCATATTCACGGACATCAGCAGCTGGTCAGCCACAAAACAAGCGGAAACAAGTATAAAAGCAAGATTTTCAGAGAGTAAATTTTTAGCAAAACCGTAGCCTAAACAGACAAATACCAGAGAAACTGCCTCCCAGATGAGTACGGTTTTTTCACCCAGTTTATCAATGGCTTTACCTAAAATCGGCTGGAAAACAATGCCTGCAACGCCGCCGATGGTCAGCAATGTAGCCAGCACAGCAGTGGGTTTATGATAAATTGTAACCAGAACCCATGGTGCGAATGTTAAAAAAATTTGTTTACGTGTACCGAACAATATGGAAAGCCAGTAATAGAGTTTATATTCTTTATGCAATTTCAAGCGGAGCTTGGGAGCGTGCGCTTTGCCCGGTTTCATGAAATAGAAAAATATCGCGGAAGACAGATAAATAACAGCGGCAATAATAAAAGAAATTTTAAAATTAAGATGCAGAAAATTAAAACCCAGAAAAATAAAAAAACTTCCCAGTATTGTGGCCAGATTGCGGATACTGTTCATCTGTCCCAGACGTTTTCCATCCTGGCCTTTGTGAGCCAGTTCCATGCCTATACTGCTGGACAAGGGTAATAATAAATGTTGGCCTGCGCTGAAGAAAAAAATCCAGACGCAGAAGATAGAAAAAGAAGTAGGGAAAAAAGCTATAAGCATTAAACCGAAACTTCCGATCATCCCGGCGAAGACAGCCAGCCTTCTGCTGGGTAAAAAGAATAACGCTGTAGATATAAATACCACCATAAGTCCGGGCAGTTCTCTGGGGAACTCCAGAAATGTTCTCTGAAAACTGGAGATATTAAAGGTTTCATGTAAAAAATTATTCAGCGTGGAGTTTACTATGCTTTCACCAAAGGCTACCAAAGCTATCCCAAATATGAAAAGTAGCAGTTCTTTTTGGAATTTTTTTAGAAAATTTAACATAATGCAGATATATTATACTATAAGAATGCAGTTAAAAAGCTTGGCAATCTCAAATAAAAGCGATTTTTTCCCTTGGGAAAACAAAAGAGGAAGGATTCTTGTACCACCCTGGTCCATAATTTGGTAAATATATCCTGGCTCCGCGTCTGGTATTACCCAGATTAAGGTTTAAAGAAGAAAATAAAATTTTGGCAACTATGCAGGTTCCTTGTTGTGAACCGGATGTTTCCATGATTATTTCGGGACTTTGTTTGTCCCATACATAACCTTTGGAATAGAGTCTGAAAGAGTCAGCCCTGTCGATGGCCAGGCTTAACGCTTTTCCTTTTGATATTTTGTTTTTATCACGATATAAAGAGGTGTTTTCTTTAATAACTTCCAGCAAATCGGGAATTCCATCATTATTTTCATCAATTATTCCTTTGCCGAAATCCATGCTCACAAACTCAAGACCATCTCTGGCAGTTTGGAACATAACAATACCTTTGCCTTCAGCATGCTGTATTATGTTTTCAGCGCACAAGAACAGAAAATCTTTTACTTCACATTGACGTTGCAGAGAATTGATAGCCGATGAGTAAAAAGTATGAATAAATTTCTCAAAAGCTGCCTGATATCCACTGAGTTTGTAATATTTGGTTTTATCATATTGCCAACGTATCAAAGCCACTTCATCTGCAAAGAAAATAAAGGATTTTTTATTCAGAATTTCCAGGTGTTCCCGACTGAGTTGTTTATGTCTTGCCAGATAGTCCCATGCGGGAAGAATTAAGTTGTGTTCTTGATGATTAAATAATTCTCTAAGTGAGGTAATTTTAGTTTGCATAATAAATTATCGAAAAACTTAGTCGGGCAATTCGAAAAAATGAAATTAACAGTTATGAATCACGATAAATTAATTTAGTATGCGAAAGTTTAAATTAATTGCTTTATCATTACCACAAAATTTAGCAGATAGAAACCAGTTAAAACAGGGTTTTCCGTTTACTGCTGCTCAGCTGTATTTACTGCCTGTTAAAGCAGAGAAAATATCCGGCAGAAAAATTACCAAAAAAGAACATTTCAGTTTTTACTGGGGTTTAAAGAAAGCAAAAATTATGATCGGGGTCAGCATTTTCAGCCATCTGCATAAAACGCATTTTATAAGATTTTCTCTGGGCAAGACTCAAATACTTGCTTTCCAGGGCAGGAACGGATATGTCCGTATGCCTAATTCTGAACCGGATAATACTTATTGTTTGTCCATAAAAAACAGTGAAGAAGTAATAGGTCATGGAGTAATTTCATTTATAGATAAACATTCATTTTTCAGGTATTCCATTCATAACGATTTTCAAAAACAGTGTTATGGGAAAGAAGCGCTGGCTTTGATAACCGCCATCTGTGCTTGTGGTTTACTTGCCGGCAGAAGCAGCGAAACTATAAATTTTCGTTATTATCCGGAAGAATTGACCGGAGATATTTCTATTAATCGTTTTTTATTGATGAAAAATTTGCTGCTCAGAGCCGGTTTCAAACCGACTGTTTTTCCGGAGCATAATAACCAGATGGTCTTTCAGTATCAAAACAAGGACTAAGTTTACTTTTTTCAGAGACGGTTGTAGTATTCTATTACAAAAAATGAGTTATCAAAACATCAACCCAAACATTATAGAAGTTAAAAATTTATCTAAATATTTTAAAGCAACAAAGGCTGTGGATGATATCAGCTTTTCGGTAGAGAAGGGTGGAATTTTTGCCTTTTTAGGACCTAACGGAGCTGGAAAATCTACCACCATAAAAATTTTGACCACACTTTTGCAGCCTACATCCGGACAAGTGAAAGTAAACGGTTTTGACCCTCAGAAAAATAAAGATAAAGTGCGACAATCCTTTGGAATAGTTTTTCAGGACCCCAGTCTGGATGAGGAATTGACCGCATATGAAAACATGGAACTCCACGGCATTCTCTACAAAATAAAAACAAAGTTGAGAAAACAACGTATTGAAGAGTTATTAAAAATGGTCGAACTCTGGGATAGACAAAAAGATCTGGTGAAAACTTTTTCCGGAGGAATGAAACGCAGATTGGAAATTGCCCGCGGACTTCTACATCACCCGCAAATAATTTTTCTGGATGAACCCACACTGGGACTTGATCCGCAAACACGCAATCTGATTTGGAACTATATACAGGAGTTAAATAAAAAAGAAGGAATAACTATTTTTTTTACAACACATTATATGGAAGAAGCTGCCAAAATCGCTCAGTGCATTGCCATAATAGACCATGGCAAGATTGTGGCCAGCGGCTCAACAAAGCAACTTATGGAGCAAACAAAAACTTCTTCTCTGGAAGATGCCTTTTTGGCTATAACCGGACATGAGATACGTGAAGAAAATCCTGATAATCTGGATCGTTTTCGTCGGCATATGAGGAGAAGATAGTACATGAAAGTAGTTTACATTCTCTGGCTGCGGCAAATTAAAAGATATCTCAGATCAAGAGCCAGAATGTTTGGTTCTCTTGGTCAGCCTTTGATGTTTCTTATAGCTTTGGGTTATGGCTTCGGCCCTATCTTTCAGCGGGCCAATAATATTAACTATATTTCTTTTCTAGTACCGGGAATAATCGCGCAGACTATTTTATTTTCTGCTATTTTCACAGGGATCGAAGTGATCTGGGACAGGCAGTTCGGATTTCTCAAGGAAACTCTGGTTGCCCCGGTATCGCGTTTTTCCATTATGCTGGGGCGAACTCTTGGCGGAGCAACAGTATCAACTATACAAGGTATTCTGGTGCTTTTAATTTCTTTTTTATTGGGTTTCACACCCCAACATTTTTTAACTATTCCCATCGCCATTATTTTTATGTTTATTATCGCTCTTTTTTTTACTGCTCTGGGAACGGCTATTGCCTCACTGCTTACAGATTTTCATGGTTTCCAGATTATAATAAATTTTTTAATTATGCCCTTATTTTTTCTTTCCGGTGCCTTATTCCCTCTCAAAGGTCTGCCGTGGCTGCTAATGGTTATTTCTGTCTTGAACCCTTTAACTTACGGGGTAGATGCTTTGCGCTCAATTCTGGTTAATATTGTTCATTTCAACCTGAGTTTTGACCTCATGATTTTATGTCTTTTATCATTTACCATACTTGTTATAGGAAGTTATCTGTTCAATAACATCGAAGCCTGAGTTTTATAATCAGGTTAATTGTCTGACCTCAGCTTCAGGCGTTATTTCTATTACCTCACCATACAAAAGTTTAGCCAGGAATTCTTTTAAATTTTTCAGGATTTCCATAACCTCTAACTCCTGCCTGTTAATATAATTAACTAATTCCTTTTGAAAGAAGGCTTTATCTTTTGATCTTTTTTGAATATTATAAGGGCCCTGCATTTCGCATTGAAAGTACAAGAAGTCCATATCCAATATGCCCCACAAATCCATAGTTTGCCTGTCATTTAACGGTTTGCTTTTTGCAAAATCTCCAATCTGTTTGATAAGTTCAGCCAGAGCAATTATGCTGGGAATATGGTCATAAACAGGTGATCGGGAAAATTTTATAAAGCGTCTGATCTCCCGGGAATGATTAAGTGACTTTTCCAGCGGCGCGATTGCGATTAAGGCTTCGGTAATTTTTTCCAGCGCTTCAAAACTTGGCGCGAAATCAACAATCCAATCGATAGTTTTGGCGAAGAACTCCTCGGGCGGTTCTTCACAGCAGAATTTTCTGTCCGGTGTAATTGCTGCTTTAAACGCTTCTTTAACTCTGGTTCTGCATTCCTGTGCTTTTTCCTGAAAAGCCGCAAACAGAGCTTCGATTTCCAGCGAAAGTATTTTTGTTTTCATGCCGGCTATTCGTTATTTGACCAGAAATCGTTTTATTGCCCTGATAAGATAAGGTACAATATCCGGTGATATTTTATTTTCCAGGGTAAACAATGAACGTGCCATGGGAATACCTATAGCTTCATCCCTTTCCTTTTGTATCAGTTCGTTAATCAACTTCCCGAAATCAGGTATATCATAAAATTCAGATAAGGGAACTTTGTTTTTCAGATTATCAAGACCGAATTTTCGATCCTCAAAAGTTAAAGGTCTGGCACCGATAGTGCTGGTTGTTTTTACCGGAGATGCCATAAAGACGCTTTCATCCTCTATATCGAAAATAAAAGGAAAATGACAGTTGTTCAGACCGATGATACCTTCATAGTATAGTCCTGTTAACTGTGTGCTCGTAGAGTCGATAACCATATTACGCACTGCGGTTAGCCTGCCTTCCAGGGATGTTATATATATATTATTAATAGCAGGATATCCCATCACATTAAAATAGGCGTTGATCGTTTCCTGAGCTTCGGTATAACCGCTGTAAACATTTTCTATTATATTGTAACTCAATTCCTGATATTTAATTTCTGTGGCAGTGGCTCTGGCTATTTTAAAAGAGTAAAGGCCGTTTTTTTCTTTTATATCAGTAATAAAGTCAACGGCTTCTGCTTTTTTGTCAACGATATGAAAAACAGAGTTGTCAAAACAGTTTTTTCTCAGGAAGTTCAGTGTCGAATCCAGAAAATTATTTTCAAAAATAAAACCGGCTCGGACGCTGGAGACAGTTTTATCCAGATCAAAATTTCGTTTAACCAGTTTTTCGAGGATAACAGGCAGCAGTTGTCTGCGATCATTTTTATTTTTATAGGCAGTTACCAAGCCCATTATGGCCAGAGCGGCTTGTTTTTCTTTAGGGTCCTCAGCTATCATGTCCAGCCAGAAGTCTTGAAAGGAGTTTTCTGTTTGCGTATTGATAACAGCAGCCAACAAAGTATTATAAATATTCGCGTCGTTTGCCTCATAGATCAGGTCCGGGGCATCTTTAAAGAACCCCTCACGTGCTTTTTGTTCCAGTAATGTCCGTATCTCGTTTTTATAAGGGAAACCATTATTCAATTTGAAGATGATCTGTAAAAGACCTATAAGCCTGTTGAACTGTGTACTGAATTCAGGATTAGGCCATTTGTACCCGCCGCAGGTTCTTTTTGTTTTGTCTTCCGGTGGTGCCTGCGTGTATTCCTTGTCGAAAGCTTCCTGCAATAGTTCCCAAACAGCTTTCTCAAAATTTTGCTTAAACACAGGGTTTTCGCAATGGGTATAAAGCCAGGCCGGATATTCTGAGCTCATTGTACCGTTAGCACCGTCACGATCAGCAATTGCCAATATTTCACCTCTGTCTAATGTGTTTGCCAGAAAAGATTTCAGTTTGTCAAAATTTTCTCGAATGGGCAGGTAATCGGCAGGGTTTCCAATTTTTTTATGCGCGAGGTACCTGGGCAATCTTGCTATGTCTTTTTCTACACCGTTATACCAGACAAGACCCGGTTCTTCATGCTCAACAGATTTCAGAGAAATACTTCTGCACATATGCGCCAGCGGGTCCTTTTTTGTACGTCTGTTTTCTTGTTCTTCGAACCTGAGTTGTTGATATTTTTCCAGCAAACCTTTGAAGTCCTGTTTTATAATTTCCAGCTCGGGTTTGGTAAGAGTTATGGCAATTAGTTTTTTTAACATC
>JAQURL010000097.1 GCA_028715625.1 Candidatus Margulisiibacteriota bacterium
TATCGGTTTCGCATTGCTGCAGATGAATTTTTACAGGATCGGTCTTGCCACTTAATAAATATTTTTTTTGTAACACCTGTCCGGCGGCTTTCAGAATATTTTCCGGACAGCGATAACTTCTGTTCAGACTGATCACTTTGGCTTCGGGATAATCCGCCTGAAAACGTTCCATTAATCTTGCATCCGATCCCCTGAAACCATAAATAGCCTGATCCGGATCTCCGATGATCATTACATTGCGAAAACTATTTACGGAAGTGTCGGTTTTGCCAATTAATAAATTGATAAGTTCGTACTGTTTTTCATTAATATCCTGGAACTCATCCACCAACAGACAGTTAATTTGTTTTTGGTATTGGGCGAGTATCTGCGGCTGCATCTGAAATAATTTCACGGGCAAGCAGATGAGGTCTTCAAGGTCAAACACGTTTCTGTTCTGCAATGCCTGATTGTATGAATCACAATGGGCCAGTGTTGCCGGGTCAATTTCTTCATCTATGCCCTGCTTAAATCTTTCTATTTGTTTAAGAATCTTTTTTGTTTCTTTCTTTTTTGTCTCGGGAATCGACAGATAGTCAGTCTTTTCCTCTTCAATAATGAAAAAATCTGCGGTCCGTTCAAAAACATCATGATACTTTCTTAAAACCTCCAGCCCGAAGGCATGAAAGGTGGAAACCTTGATATGTTTTCCGGCTATCTTGGTTTTGAGGCGTTCGCTTATTTCCTGCGCTGCTTTGTTGGAAAAGGTGACAGCCAGAATATTTTCCGGCTGGACCTGAAAATGCTCGACCAAATAAACAATACGTTCTGTAAGTACATGGGTTTTACCTGAACCCGGTCCGGCAATAATTACCTGCATGCCTTTTTCTGCTTCGATAACAGCTTTTTGTTCCAGATTTTCTCCCTGCGCAATATATTTTTGTTGTTCATTGATCGGATGAACCGGTTTGAAGCTATCATGCAGCTGTTTGAAAGCCTGTATATCAAATTCAATAGTAGACTGATTAACCTGACAAATCTGACCTTTTACAGGATCGGGCAAAACAAACAGCGAGGTTTTATTTAAAGCCTTTAATTCCTTTTTCTGAAAAACCGAAATTTTCCCGAATTCTCCGTCATAACCTTCATCAATATACACCTGGCCGCATCTGAGCCTTCTGATTCCTTCGGCAATCAGCTCACCGCCAAATTTTTTCAATTCTTCCTCCGGCTTGAAAAGAAGTATCTCAAATTCCGAACCTAGTTGCGCGATTAATCTTTCATATTCTTGTATTACACCTTTAGAGGATGTGCTTTTCTGTTGCAGAATTTCCGCTACAAGTTCCGGCAGAGGTGTAATGCTGTGAAATATCTGATTGTTTGCCGAATAATCAGGCTGAAGCCTGTCGGCAAGCTCTGCAACTCTGTACATAACCCCGATGGTCACAGGTTTTCCGCAAACCGGACAGATACCCTGGTGCCTTACTGTTTCCAGCGGGTCCCAGCATATATTACATTTGCGATGTCCGTCATAATGATATTTGCCTTCCTGAGGGAAAAATTCTACTGTCCCCAAAAAGCCTTTTCCGGTTTTAAGACTTTCATAAATATCCTGATAAGTCAGGTTTGTGTCGAATAAATTAGCTTCCCGGCCAAGCTTTTCAGGCGAATGAGCATCAGAATTGGAAACCAGGCGGTAGGAATCCAGAAAACTGCAGGCCCTGTTCATGGCCGGGTCGCTGGATAATCCTGTCTCCAGAGCAAATATATGCGGCGTCAAATCGTCAAAACATTCCCTGACCGAATCGAACCCTGATTTTGAGCCCAGCACTGAAAACCATGGTGTCCAGATATGGGCCGGTATCATAAAAGCTTGCTCATGGATTGTTAACAGGATTTCCAGAAGGTGCCTGGAATCAAGCCCCAGAATAGGCCGCCCGTCAGACCTGATGTTCCCAATTTTTTCCAGTTTGGATTGAAATTTTTCTACACTTTCAAAATCCGGCAAAACACAGACATTATGAACTTTTCGCGTCTTTCCGTTCTTTTTATAAATAGAGCTGATTTCGGTTGTCAGAATAAATCTGGTCGATTTCTGATCATCCTTGAGTTTATATAATCCCTGCTCCGCTTTTTCCAGTTTTTCCTTTAGTTCCTTAAGCCAGCCGGGATGCACACAATCACCGGTTCCCACCACCTGTATGCCTTTAATCGCCGCCCATTTGGCAAGTTCATGTGGCACAAGCGCCTTGCTGGTAGCACGGGAAAAATGTGAATGGATATGAAAATCAACAATAAATTTCATAAAGCTTCTTTAATATAACACAAAATTATAAGTGCGTAATGGGACAGAAACAGAAAGTTTTGTATCTTTTTTAAAAAATGTTATAATCCCTCTCTATGAAAACTACAAAAGTCAAAGGTGAAGATTACGGACGTGTTTTTTTATATACCCTAAGTACCTGTATCTGGTGCAAAAAAACCAAAGAATTTCTGAAAAATTCCAACGTAGAATTTGAGTATTGTGATGTTGACCTGCTGGACGAAAAGGACCAGGAGCTGACAGAAAGAGAAATGAGAGAACTTAATCCCGGCGGCGGCTTTCCGACTATTATTATAAATAACAATGATATTATTTCCGGTTATCAACCCGAGAAAATAAGCGATGTTTTAGGTCTTTGATGGCTAAATCTCCTTCAGATTCGGAAATAAATGAGGCCTTTGAAAAATTATCTAAAGACGCTGAAAAATCGGGTTATCATCTGAACCCTGATTCAGGTTTTACCAAAGACTTGATACGCTCACTTCTGGTCAATCAGGACCGTTACGGCTATCAGGCCTGTCCCTGTAGACTGGCAGCCGGAAAAAAAGCAGAAGACCTGGACATTATTTGCCCCTGTAACTATCGTGATGCTGATGTGGTTGAATTTAACGCCTGTTACTGCGGATTATATGTATCCGACAAGGTTGTTAAAAATAAACTCCCTGTTAAGTCTATTCCTGAACGGCGGCCGGCTCCTGAACAAAGAAAAAACCAAAATGAAAATGCCAAAACCGCACAATTTGCTTATCCCATTTGGCGATGTCAGGTTTGCGGCTATTTGTGCGCACGGGAAAAGGCTCCTGATCTTTGCCCTATTTGTAAAGTCAGTTCAGAACGATTTGAACTGTTCGGATAATTAACATGTCAAGCTCCAGAATTTATCATGTTAAACCGGAATTTTTAAAACAATTTATAGCTGATGTATTCATCAAGCTGGGAGTGCCTGCTGATGAAAGCCTGGTGTGTTCGGAGGTGCTTGTTGCTTCTGATATTCGCGGTATAGATTCACATGGTGTAAACCGCTTGAAGCCAATCTATTATGATCGTATTAGGGACAAAATATTAAATCCGAAAACCCGATTTGAAATAGTCAAAGAAACACCCACTACAGCTGTAATAGACGGCCATAATGGTATGGGCATGGCCATTGCCAAGCGCTGTATGCAAATGGCAATTGATAAAGCAAAACAACTGGGCATGGGTATGGTTGTAGCCCGCAACTCCACGCATTTCGGTATTGCCGGTTATTATGCGATGATGGCTTCTGAAGCAGGCATGATCGGACAAGTTGGCACCAATGCCAGGCCATCCATAGCCCCTACTTTTGGAGTTCAAAATATGCTGGGTACAAATCCTCTGACCTATGCTTTGCCTACAGATGAAAAGTTTCCCTTTGTGCTGGACTGCGCAACCTCGGTAACTCAACGTGGAAAAATAGAATATTATGACCGGTTTGGCCTACCCACTCCCGAAGGACTGGTGATCGGCAACGACGGCATGTATCGCACTGATACCAAACAAATCCTTAAAGATTTAAATACTGGAGATGCCGCGCTACTGCCGCTTGGTGGTGTGGGCGAAGAAACTGCCGGGTACAAAGGTTATGGCTACGCTACACTGGTGGAAATCCTTTCCTCTGCACTGCAAGCCGGTAATTTTATGCATGCTTTAAGCGGTGTAAAAAACAATAAAAAAGTTCCTATTGAACTTGGGCACTTTTTCATGGCAATAAATATTGAATCTTTTACTGAGCTTAAAACTTTTAAAAAATATACAGGCAATATTCTGCGAGAACTCCGTGCTTCCAAAAAAGCCCCCGGACAAAAACGCATCTATACTGCCGGTGAAAAGGAATACCTGGCTGAACAAACGCGTATAAAAAAAGGGATCCCGCTGCCGATTGAAGTCCAAAATGAACTCATAACAATGCGTAATGAACTCAGCTTAAAAAAATATATATTTCCCTGGGAAAAATAAAATAAAACTAACAAAACAGATAATTTTTCTGATAATATATTTATATGGATAAAAAAAAATCAGCAGCAATAAATTTTCCCAAGAATTCTGCGATATTATTTGTAGTCCTTTTCGGCTGTGTCAGCCTTTTCGCGGATATGACCTACGAAGGTGCCCGCAGTATCATGGGACCCTACCTAAAAATTTTGGGGGGCAGCGCTGCCGTGGTTGGCTTTGTGGCCGGTTTCGGCGAGCTTGTTGGTTATGGTTTCCGAATATTAACCGGATATATTGCCGATAAAACAAAACGTTATTGGTTAATGACCTTTCTCGGCTATGCTATAAACCTGCTGGCTGTTCCTTTGCTGGCCTTAACCGGCAACTGGGTCTTGGCTTCGGTTCTGCTTGTTACGGAACGTTTTGGCAAAGCTATTCGCACCCCATCTAAAGACGCTATGCTTTCTTTTGCCCGAACAACAGTAGGAAGCGGTTGGACTTATGGCCTGCATGAGGCTATGGACCAGATAGGCGCAGTTTTGGGACCCGTAATAGTCGCATCGGTATTATTTTTCAACCACAACAATTACCATCTGGGGTTTGCCGTGCTTCTTGTTCCTGCTCTGCTCTCTTTATCGTTGATCGGTTTAGCCCGCTTACTATATCCCAACCCCAGCAATCTGGAAGTCAAAAAGCTACAGGTAAATACCGAGGGGCTGGGCAAAAAATACTGGTTGTATTTACTGGCAGTCGGGTTTATTGCAATTGGCTTTGCTGATTTTCCGTTGATTGCTTATCATCTGCAGGTTAAAAATTTATTTTCAGCCTCCATGATACCGATACTATATGCTGCAGCAATGGCTATTGACGCTTTTTCGGCACTATTTTTCGGATATCTTTACGATCGAATCGGAGTAAAATCACTGCTGTTAGCGACAGTTGTTTCTGCTTTTTTTGCACCGCTGGTCTTTTTCGGGAATGTACCTGCCATCTGGGCTGGAGTTCTGCTCTGGGGTATCGGTATGGGCTGGCAGGAATCTATTATGCGTTCGGTAATAGCGGATATGTCCCCTCAGGACAAACGTGCATCGGCCTTTGGCCTTTTTAATGCAGGATATGGGATCTTCTGGTTTGCCGGTTCATGGATTATGGGAATTATTTATGATTTTTCTATAAGCTGGCACTATGCTCTTCTGATCCTGGTGCTTATGTCGGTTGTTATTCAGCTGGCAGCTCTTCCGGTTTATTTGTATCTCAGTAAACAAAATTCAAAAGCCTAAGAATCCTTTGTTTTTTTAGTAAAATTTTCAACATAATTCAATTTTTTAACAAATCATTCAATTTTTGAATTAGTTCTAACAAAAGTTTGAATTTTTTTTTCGATATATTATTAAAGCTGAATATTAGTCACTAAAAGGAGGTGGTAGGAGCCATTTAGTTACTCGTTAATTATAAAGGAGGAGAATAAAATGCGTAAACTACTTTTTTGTTTAATAATTATGAGTTCTATTTTCGCAGCCAATTATACCGGGTTTAATTCCGGACTTTCTGTGGCCGAACTTACTGATGTCACTGTCAGCACAACCAATATGAGCGTTGATCACACCACGGGTTTAGGTTCAATTGCTTTTACTGTGAAAACCAATCTTGATAACTGGCTGCTTCTGGCAGACAGCGATTATAAAGGTTTAAAACATACAACCAAAGCTCATGTATTAACGTCCAATGTTGATGTTGCCCTGGCCACTGCGTCTCCAACTTCTTATCAAGCCTTGTGTGTTTCTACGGATACACAAGCAAACAGGACTGTTTACACCGGAACTTACTGTTATTCAACACCACAAAGCTTGAAATTCTATGTCAAGGTAGCTGATATGACCCAGGCCAAGGTTGGTTATTATACATCTTATATTAATCTGAAGGTATTAACTCAATAAATTTGAATTTGGGATACCTGAGCAAGTTTTCGGGTATCCCATTGGGGTACAAAAATGTTTAAACAAGTATCACTCCTATTGTTCGTTTTACTCTCTGCTGTTATATATGGCTTCAGCTCATACCCCTCACGCTTTGAAGTTGTTGAAACAGCCAACACTGTGGTTACTTATTCCCTGACTCTTATTAATAATACAAAAACAGACGAAACGATAACGCTTGAGTTGTTTAGCTGGGAGGCTGCAGGAGATAATGATATGGTGCTGCTTCCGATAACTGAAAACTGGATAAATATACCTGTAAAAGAACATTTTTTATCAGCTGATTCTCAAAAAAAGATTGATATTGTTCTAGATGTACCTAATATAAAAGGTGAAAAAAAAGCCCAGATATTTGTTGCTGCCAAAGAACAGAAATCGTTTTTCAACATCAGCAAATCTGTGCCTTTTTACCTTGTAATAAAAAATACGGAAGTAATTGACCTAGACCTTAAATCTTTCAATATAAAAATAAGCTCGGACCAAATTTTATTTGATGTTGAGTTGGAAAATAAAGGCAACATCCATCTCCGACCCCGCCTGGAATTAGAATTATTACACGAAAACGGAAATATTTCCTGGTTAATGATCCTGGATGATTTGCCGGTATTTCCTAATTCTTTCCGGCAATACAAACCTGATTATCCAAAAAGTGATTTTTCTGACGTAATAGAAATAAAAAAATTAAAAATTTCATATTACAACACCATGGGCCAGATTATAGAAAAAATAATCGACAGGACGATTAAGCTATGAATAAATTACTTGTTTTTTTCCTGGTTCTGTTAAGTATGGTTTTCGCTGAAAACTGTGCAGGGTTCAATGTACTGCTGGAAGTGATTTCTCCTTTAAATATAATTGACTCAAATCCTCCGGTTCTGGACTGGTTAAAGGAACATGATTTACCGATTTATAATAATAAAACTATATCGGAAAAACCAGTTTTTAAGCTACATGCCACAGACATACAAACTGCCGATAGCGGTCTGGCAACCTGGAACATTTCCTTCAGCAAAGAAGACAATTCGTTTAATAGCAATATCTCCGGGAACCTCGACAGCAGCCAGGATGCCGTGGTCTT
>JAQURL010000098.1 GCA_028715625.1 Candidatus Margulisiibacteriota bacterium
AATTTTTTGGCGTATTCGATATCATCCTTGCGGCTGGATTTGTGCTGTCCCAGCAGTCTGTTGCCGGAATCTCCCAATAAAATGCCCGAAACCATAGGATAATATTTGATACGGTATTCCGGATCTATACTGGTAAAAAGTACCAGAGTAGGGATATTGAAACTCTGGGAAATATGATAGGTTACAGTATCTACGGTTATTACAGCGTCCATCCTGGAAATAATACTGATAAAATGGTCCAGGCTTTTAGAAAGAGCAGAGAGGTCAATATAGCGTTCATGTCTGTATTGTATGTTTACTGTTGAAACAATAATATAATTAGTTTCGTTAATAATTTTATCCAGCATGAGTCTGGCTTTGTCCTGTGGCATAGTACGTAAATCTGTAGAAGCCAGTGGGTGGAAAAGAAGAAGTTTGCTGCCTCTGGCTTTAAGAATCTGCATAGATTTATCCAAATCCTTTTCTATATACGGATCAAGTTTTATAACTACACGTTTGTCTTCAGCAGAGACTGTATCGCTATCGATGCTTAAAGCTTGTAAATAAAAATCGATCATGGGGCGGTCATTAAATTCTTCCCTGGCGATAAAGCTACCCATGTCCACGCAGGCGTCATATTCCAGGAGCTTGGGCAGAGGACCGGGTAAGGGATAGAGCATGTGCACCGCGTCCTCTTTGCCATACAATTGCAAATTTTTTTCCAGATGGAACTGAAATAAATCGATCTCAACTTCACTGAAAAATTGTTTAAGTTTTTCATAAAAAACCTGCAATGCCCTGATGCCTACCAGAGAATCACCTGAGCCTGTGCCCATACCGTTAATAATGGCTACTTTTAATAACTTTTTACCCAGTAACGGTTTTATTTTTTCTTCCAAAGGTATAAATACCTTATGTTTGCTTTTGATATAGCCTATATCCCTGGGAAAACCGGGATGAGACTGAATTTGCCTGATTGCCCCGGCAGGAGCATTCACCAGCATATCCTGCTTGTAAATCAGTTTACACAAGTGCTTGATGGTATTGGTATTGCATTCGGTTGTAAAATACAGATAATCCGAAGGGACCTGCCTGGTAATGACCGCGTCCAGCGGAGGAGCGTTAAAAAGTATGGCCCTGTCCGGACGGGAAAGATCTACGGGTAGTTTGAGGTTGTTGGTAACATAGAAAAAATCCATAACAGTTAAGTTATTCCCTGAATATGAAAATGTTAAACGTGGATTCTTTTGTGAAAACGTCATTTCAAACGGCTGAATTGACCATTAAAACAAAAAGAGCAAGCCTGAGGCTTGCTCTTTAAGTATTATACTAGTATATAATGTCTATCAGTCTGTATAACCCATGCTCTTCCAATCATTGAGCAAAGAAGGCCCGATATTTGTACAACCAGCGAACACCAACTTCATCAGATCAAAATAATTATTTAACGCGCTTGTATTTCCTTCTGATTGAGCATTATTCGCTCCCTTCCAAATACTACTGTATATTGCGTCATCTTCATCCGAGTCAGGTTTGCTTCTATCTACTGCGTTAATTAAACTGTTCACAATTTTTTGGGATAATGACGAACCGGGATTATCCAGACACCATCTGATGATACGTGAGGCAATATCTACATTGCCATTCTGTATATTTGTACCGATCCAGCTCATAAATCCTGCGTTATTACTGGATAACAACTGTGTAAGCTTTTCATTACTCATACTGCCCATGTTATCAAGCAGCATGCTTCTGAACCCATCACCGCCTGCTGAACCGTTGAAGTGATCAAACAACTCAAGTAGTTTGGTACCCGACAATTCACTAAAAAAAGATGAGTCAATATGAAAATTATTCCATATCGCGGTCTGAGCTGTGGGATCGGTCAACTTTAAGAGGAACTCAGCTTTCTGCGCATTGGTATAAGAAGAAATACTCAGGTTAGCATAGATTTTATCTATTGCAGCCGGGGTCAATCCTTTATTAAGCAACGCTATTACCTGGTCCAGGTTCGGTGCGTTGGCAATCAAGGCGTTAACCACATTATCCAGATTATTATCAGCTGACAACTTGTTGACCAAACTGGAGAGGCTTGTACCGTCAAAAACATTTACCAACTGAGCGCTTACTTTCTGTATAGAGGCATCACTAATCCCTGAATTTATCAGGAAAGCTACTCCAAATACATTTGGACTATAAACTCCTTCGGGATCGGTTACTGCCACTTTTTTCAACACATCATCAAGTCTGCCGCTATCTGCTAATTTGGCTATAAATGCATCCTTGTAGCTGCAATGCAGGTTGTTACCGTTTGTTGAATTTTGATTTACCAGAATGTCTGCCAGTTGCTGATCGGTTAAACTGGAAGTGCTGCTGGAAATGGCCCCGAAAACTTTGGCTAAAGTAACACCTGAAAAGCCCCTGTCGAATAAGTCTAACACTTTCTGAGTACCCAGATTGCTGAACACTTCATCCAGCTTATTATTATCAGCCAGTTTATCCATAAAATAGCCGCGACCTGCTTGTGTGCCCACTAAATATAGTGTATCAGCACAAAGTTTAGCATCACCATACTGAGCCAGAGCATTCATAATCTGATGACTATAGTTAAAGCATTCACGATTTATAAAATTAGCTAATACTTCTGCGCTTAAATTGCAAACAACATCTTTGATATTTACGTTGTTGGTATTACTTAAAATGCTGGAGAAAATATTGTTAAGCTCTGACCAATGAAGTCTGGTGCCTATTTTACTTAACAAATCAGTAAGTTCAGTAGCGTTAAGGGTATTGGCCAAACGTTCAAAAAGTTCTGCCCTGAAATCGGCATGTACTTCCTGGCTGAGTTTGAGAATGGCTTCAGCACCGCCGGTAGCACCGCCATGGCTCTTATAATAGTTGGCTAATACATACTCCTGTATTTCCTTACCACCGCTAATTCGGCAAACAGATTTATTTACCAGCAGATCAATAGCGTCTGAGGCGTAGCGTTTTTTAGTCGCATCTGAATTATCATCAATATATGTCATTAATTTATCTAACATTTTCGACATATATTCACCAATAGCATCAGCTGATAATCCCTGATCACTTAGCTTTTGATACAAGTTGGTCGCAATATCCAAACGAGTATCATAACTAAGCTCAAAGTGCATAAAACTTTGGATATCAGACTTCATCGCAGACAGACCATTGTCATTTAACCAGGTATCCAGACCAGCACCGGATAAATCCAATCCGGTCTTTGTCTTTATATAACTTGTAAACGTAGCTTCATCGCGCGCCATAAGCAGAGCAAGAGTATCTGAATCCAGCTTGGAATAATCACCGATTGCATCCATTACCGTATTTGATAATAACTGCTGAACAACTAACAATTTTGCAAGTTGTGCACCTTTAGTACCGGCAGCATCAAGAATTTTCCTGGCCAGAGTACTGAACACGCTGGAAGAATTTGTGCTACTCAAAGCACCACTTAACTCTGAAGATGTTTTAATCCTCAAGCCACACTGAATCCCAGTATTGATCCAATCCATAATTACAGAAATTTTCTTGTTATCATCAATAGTATTAATGATACTTTCCAAATTTGCGGAGCTTATTTTATCCAGCAAAGTAGCGACCCTGGTAGTGCCTACATTGGTTATTACGTGATAGGCATTGGCTCCCAAAGCATCCGCCATTACTGAGGCAACATAATTAATACTGTTATCGGTAAATCCGGAAGTATTAATTAAAGCTACAGTATTATTTACTCCCATATGACTGATCATATCGTCGAGTTTTCCAGCATCCTTAAGTTTCAGCAAAAGGGTTTCCCTATCGGCAGCGGAAAAATAGGTGCCTTCCAATAAAACTGACTCTGTAAGTTCGGTCGATGCAGGGAACTTATCAACCAGGGATTGAAGAATGTTAGCTTTATTAGCTGCATTGGCATGCTGACTGATAATATTGGCTAGTGTGCTGACACCCATTCTGGTACTGATATTTTTTATAAGATTATAAAACGTATCATCTCCTTTATAGGATTTGGTTGTAGTCAATATCTGGTTTATAGCATCGTTGCTGATAGGATCAGAATGAATTAAAACGGCGATGTTAGATTCCGCCCCATGCGCAATGCAGTCATCAAGCAAATTTTTTACGAAATCTTCATTAACGAAATGATTCAGGATGCCGGCAGCGGTGCAATAATCACCCTGTATTGTAAGATGACTGACCAAATCCTTTTGTAACGCGATGTAACTCGAGTCGGACATTTTGCCGCTAGATTCTATTTGTTCGTGAATATATCTGGCCAAACCATCTGAATAACCGTTTAATTTGGCATGCTGAGCTATACCACCGGCAAGCATATCCATCTGATCCGCTGTTAAAGCACTTAAATCCACTTTCATGGAGGTACCGTTGAGGCCGTATTTTATTTTCATAACACTTCCAGTTATAGATATCTGGGGAGTTGTATCCTGACCGTTTTTGCTGTCAGCTATACGATCAAAATCATTAAACAAATCAGCAATTTTAGCAGCAGTCATTCCAGCTGTATTTAACAGATCATTAATACTAACATCTTTTAATCTGTCAGCTATATATTCCTGTAAAGTTACTCCGCTTAAAGAGGTATTGGTAGTGGTACCGACTATCGTATCCAAATTAATAGAACCGGATTCAGCATTTCCAGTCAATCCGGACACAGTATAAACAACATCCTGTGAATCTAATTGTTTATCATTGTCTCTATCTATATAAAGCTTGTCACCGTCTACCCAGCCGTATAAAGTTTCATTTTCCCCATCACCGACTGTGGTATTAGAGTCCCCATCATTATCACTTTTAAAAATTACTCTTTGGACAGTTCCATCAGTGCCTACTCCGGCCACCTTTATTTCATCTGCTAAATCATCGCCTGTTAATTTTGTAAAATCGCCCTGAATATTCAAATTATTATTACTTACTTCCCAGCTCATATCTCTTCCCCCTTAATAAAATTTTTAAGCACTTATTTATATAGTACATTTTTTTTAAATCAAAAAGCAAACATCCCCCCCTTTTTTATAATTAATTTTGAATTATCTGTAATAATTATCGTTATATACAGGGAAACTTATGTATTGATAAAAAATGTTCTTTCAGCTACCAGGCTGTCTAAAACAACAGAAGCACTTGTAGTTGTCATTCCCGTGGAAACGGGAATCCAGTATTTACAGGGCATACAGAAAAGCTGGATCCTCTGGTCAAGCCAGAGGATGACATTTTCGGACAGCCTGTCAAACAGTTAAAGATTTCTCGAATTTGCCCGGAATTCCATGTACCGGATCAAGTCCGGTATGACATCAGCAAAAATTAGACTTAATTTGTGACACAGCCTGAAAGCCGGGAATAACACGTCTCTTTATAAAGCGCTTGCCCTGAAGCAAGTTTGAAATGCTTAAAGAATGTAATAAGGAACTACCTTTATCCTCGTTTTTTTCTAGCTAAGGCAGCTAACCAGGCTTTACGTTTTTGAGCGGCGGCTTCCATCATCTGCTCCTGATATTCATCATCATCAGCTTTTTGTTTATCTTCTTTGTAATGATCAGACTGTTCGTTATACATGTCTTTGTTATTCTGATTATATATACTGGTCATTAAACCTGCATAGGTTATTTCCTGGCTCATAGATGACATTTCCAGCTGAGTATGGATCTGCTGGGAGTTGGGGCCGATTCGATTGCTGTACCATTTATGCCCAGACAATATTTGATAAACATCCGTTAAAAAAGTAGAGTCCAGAGCATAAGTAGGATCCTTCATAAAATCGGATAAAAAATCCGAAGTACCGCCCATTTGATATACACACTTAACATATTCCGTAAAATCAGTAAGGGTATCATAATAATTACCTACAGCAGCCATATTGTTGGTATAGCTGCTGACAATGCTATTATAATCTGTACTTTGTCCATTATAATCTGTACCGGAATAACTGCGTTCAAGCAATGTAAACAAATCTTCAATAGCGTTATTCTTATCGGTTCCGGCGGACATACTGTCAATCCATTTTACTTTTTGAAAATCATCATTATACAAGATAGATTTATGGTCTTCATATGCTGATGACGCAAAACCCCCATCAAGAAATGAATTTGCGCTGTCATCGCTATATAATTTTATGCGGTCATAATAATCCTCAGCTTTTAATTTGCGGTTAGAACGCGAGTCTTTTTTACTTTCCTTGTCTATCGAAACAGTACTGTTAGCAATTTTGTTGGTGCCGCTCAAAGCAGCTATACCAGCCCTGGATAACTGTGATGCAGGGTCAGTGACCAGGCCATATTTCATGAAGGCAAAGTTCATGGTCCGACCTTGTTTGGATTCAATTCCACTTGCAGGAATATAACGGCCCCTGGTTTCGTACCAGGCTTTCTGGCTGATATTGTTGCGATCCAGATATTCCATATCGTCAAAGTTGTATAATCCGTTGCCAAATCTGCTCTGCAGCTCTGAACCTATAAGCAAAGGGCTATAATTATTGCGCATATAAAACTCATCCAGATAGGAATTTTTAATGTTAGTTTTCAGGTTTGTTCCATCATTAATTATATTCAATAAATCTTTAATCCTGGCAGCATATTGATTGTATTTTTTTGCGGTGTTATTGTAGGTTTCTCTGGCCTGGCTTGACAGTGAATCAGTATTATTTTGCAGACAAATTGAGCGCAGTAAATGATAAGTAGATGGGCCGTTGCCGGTAAAATCCACATCAGCAGGTAAACCATATGTAGTTATAAGGTTTTGGGCTGTGGTATCGAACATTGACGGATATCCATTCCAATCCGTAGCAGAGATGCCTATAAAATCTCTGGCAAATTCATCAAACAAACTGCGCTTACCCAAAGTTGTGTTCGGAGAATAATAATTAAATTTTTGAACAGTGGTTGAAGTACGATCTGGTAAATCAATAATAACAGTTGAATCGCTATAATCAGTAGTACTGTCAGCACTACCACTTAGCAGATGCCCCTCTGCCCAGAGTACCTTTAACTTGCTTTTCAGCCCGATAACCGCGCTATTTGTATCCAGTTGCAGATTAAGGGCATGATCAAAACCGGTATCTTTTATAAACTGACAGGTAGCGGAATTATTATTCATTACAATATCTATTACCTCTTGATTCGAGGAACCACGTTTATCAAAAATTCGAAGCGTATTGCCATCAAGTTGTGTGGTACCGTCAGAACTGATCTTTAACCATTTCAACCAGTCTTTACCCAGCGCGGCAGCAAAATTTTCCTTGGAAAAATCTATTACGAAATTGTCTGCAGCACCATTAAGACTTA
>JAQURL010000099.1 GCA_028715625.1 Candidatus Margulisiibacteriota bacterium
AATCTGTTGGATTTCCATAATAAATTCAATGAAAATCGATCGATATTATCAGTATTAAAGGATATTTTATATTCCAACCAAACAATTAATTCGGAGCGAAAAACAAAGATTGTTGACGATTTTTTTACATTGGAGGCATTAATTCAAGATTCCATTAAATGGAAAAATTTTTATATTTATGGTAAAGAAAACAAATATTGGAGTGAATCATTTGATAATTATAAAAAATATGTGCTGGTTAGTGGTGACAGGATCATAAACTCTGTATTGGAGGAATTGAAAATTATTTCTGCCTCAATAGTGGCTGAGCAAAAAAATAATATCCAGGAAATAATTTTTGTTTTAGAAAAAATGTTAAAAGAATACAGACTTACAGGCATTACAAGCAATCTTGGACCAAAAAGTAATATGTCCATAGAGCAGGAAGAGCTTCTAAATATTTTGGACCATATTTCCGAAAGACCTGCCTCTTTTTATGAAGTCAGACTGCAAATAAAAAATTTAATGATATCAATTTATTCCCAGGAAGGTGGAAAAGCCTTGCGGGAAGTGTTTGCCTGTTTTGAAGGTTTGCAGTGTCTGCTTTCTGACACAAAACCGGACAGAAAAAATACCGATCCGGCTAAAATCGGTCTATGGCAATGTCTGCAAAATTTCTCTAACAATATTGAGGTTGCCTGGGGAAAAATTATCAGGGACTTGCAGGAGCTGGGGATTATTACAATAGTTCAGCCCGGGCATCTTAAAGAAGAAATTCATGCAGCCATAAGAGACGACAAATTAGCTGATTTGAAAAATCTGGTGCTTCAGGGCGCTGATTTAAATTACTTATATGAAGATGTAACCCCGCTGATGCTGGCCATTATGTCTGACCGTGATGAAATTTTTGATTTTCTCCTGGAAAATAATGTTGATCTAGAGGCAACTGACCCCACAATGGGTTCTACTGCTTTGATGTTTGCCCTTGTCTGGCAGCGAGAAGATATGGCTATATCACTGCTCAGTAAAGGTGCAAATCCCGAAACAAAAAATAACAGAGATCAAAAACCTTTAATAATCGCCACTAACCTGGGCTTAAAAAAAGTCGTCCGAAAACTGCTGGAAAGAAAAGTTTCACTTAATGTACAAAATAAAGATGGTCTCACGCCTCTGGAAATTGCCAGAAAAAATGGCCAGCGCAAAATAGTTGAAATACTGGAAAGAGAACAGGAACTAAGAAAACACTGGGAATTTATGTAGGAAAATTTTTCAGGAAATAGCTTGCAAAATCCCGTTTAACAAAGCCGCCGGAGTCGGTGGACACCCTTTAATGCGGGCATCGACCGGAATAACCTTATCTATAGCTCCTATCGTGGCATAGTTTTCATCAAATATTCCCTGCCCACAGCCGCAGTCACCCACGGCAACGACCAGCTTGGGTGTAGGCGTGGCTTCATAGGTTCGTTTCAAGGCAATTTCCATATTCAGAGTTACCGGGCCGGTAACCAGCAATAAATCAGCAAAACGCGGTGAAGCGGTAAAGCGAACTCCGTATTGCTCAATATTGTATATCGAATTATTCAGGGCATGAATTTCCAGCTCACACCCATTGCAGGACCCGGCATCTATCTGTCTGATGGTCAGACTTCCGCGAAATCTTTTTTTTATTATTTTTGACAGCTTGCTGCCCAACACCTCAATGTTATCAGCATCCCGGCCCAAAACGTTTTCGGTAACAATACCGGTTTTAAAAATTTGAAACAGTGTTCTGATCATAAATCGTTCCCCGCGTAAGACGCATTAAAACTTTTATTGCAAAGCGGAAAATCCGGTACAATGTTATCCAGTACTGAGTATTCCAAACCCTTCCAGTTCAGTGCTGACGGATCTCTTGCCATACAGCGGTTAATCGCTCCTTTGGAGTCGCTTTGCAGCCAGTAAATTATTTCACCGCGCCAGCCTTCCACAACAGCGAAACCGGTTTTGTTAGGGGGAGGAAGAGGACAATCGGTTTTTATCGCGCCGGATGGTAAATTGTTCAGCAGCAAACGAATTAATCTGATTGATTCCCTAACCTCTTCAATTCTTACCCAAACCCGGGCATTAACATCGCCTGCGGTAAACACAGGTACTTTTATCTCCAGCTGATCATAGGGTGAAAACGGATTTTGTACCCGCGAATCTATATCCAGCCCGCTGGCTCTGGCCACAAACCCTACAACGCCCAATTCTAAAGCCTGAGCTTTGGACAATATTCCTGTCGTTAAGACTCTTTCTTCCAAAGACGGATTGCCGTCATAAATTTTTACCAGTAATTTGAACTCTTTTTCAATTTTTTTCAGCTCAGTGAGTATTTGTTCAATCCCGTTTTTATCAATATCAGCGACAATTCCTCCGGGTACTATTTTATCCATTACATATCTGTGGCCCCATAAGAGCTGATTTGTGCGCAATAACATCTCTTTTAAGCGCATCAATTGATATAATAAAATACTGAAAGCCGCGTCATTGCCTATGGCTCCTATATCGCCCAAATGATTGGCAATACGTTCACGCTCCAGAAATATCGCTCTAAGCCAGGCTGCTCTGGCCGGCACTTTGCAGCCGGTCATTGCTTCCAAGGCTATGCAATACGCCAAACTGTGCGCGACTGTAGAATCGCCGGAAACTCTACCGGCTAGCTTATATCCCTCCAGCCAGGGAGTAGATTCATAACGTTTTTCAATCCCTTTATGCACATATCCCAGTCTTTCTTCCAGATTAATAATAGCCTCACCTACCGCCTGAAAACGAAAATGACCCGGTTCAATAATTCCGGCATGTACCGGCCCAACCGGTATTTCAAAAACTCCCTCGCCCTCTGCCTGTATCCAGTCATATGTTCCTTCGCTTCTTCGCAGGACCGTATTTTGTTTGAAATTTTTACGCAGCGGCCAAGCATCTACCGGCCAATCTTCGAATTTAATCCAGGGCCTCTGATCCGTATTTCCAATGGCTTTAATTCCCATCAAGCTATATATCTGCCGTTCAAACCTGCTCGCGGCCAAGTAATAGCCGGAGATACTGTCAAATTCGGCTTTTTCTTTGCTAATCTCAGTTCTGACAATCTGATATTCGCCATTCAATCTGTAACAGGCATATACTTCAAAATAATTCTCACTTTCCGCTGACCACTCAGCAGCCAGGAAAGCGCCTTTTTTCTTTTGCTCAAAAGCTGTCCCGGCAAATTTATCAGCGGGAACTGTATAAGTCAGAACTTTATTTACACTCATTTAAGTATCTCCACTGCTTTATAAAACCAGTTGTTCAAAAAAACAGGCATATATAAACCTATAGCCAGAACAAGAACCAGGTGTAAAATTACCGGCACACTGGCAACCTTTAGTCTTTTCTGATAATCGGGTACGGGACCTCCGGTCATGGGCTGTACTTTTTTAAAGATAGCCGCGAAAGCCACCACCAGGCCCAGCAAAAGTAAAGGAGCAACCCAGGGCGCGTCCTTCATGGTTGCTGTGAGAATAAGAAATTCACTGATAAATATTCCGAATGGCGGCATACCCACAATAGCCATGGCTCCAAAAACCAGCCCCCAGCCCACATAGGGATTACCTTTGATCAGGCCTTTTATTTTATCAATCTCCTGCGTGGAATGCATTTGTGAAGCGTGCCCAACGGAATAAAAAATTGAGGATTTTGTAAGGCTATGCATCAGCATATGCAAAAGCGCGCCATAAGTAGCGATAGTGCCGCCCAGCCCAAAAGCAAAAGTGGCAATACCCATATGCTCTATTGAGGAATAAGAAAACAAGCGTTTTATATCTTTTTGCCTTAACAGGGAGAATGCCCCCACCAGTATGGACAGCAAACCAAAGCCCATCATAATATAACCGGCGTGATGGGTATGTGTAGCGCCGTCAACAATTGTCTTACAGCGCACCAGGGCATAAAGCGCAATATTTAACAGCAGTCCTGATAAAACCGCTGAAACAGGTGTGGGGCCTTCGCTATGAGCGTCAGGCAACCAGTTATGCAAAGGAGCAAGTCCTACTTTGGTGCCATAGCCTACCATCAGGAAAACAAAAGCCAATGATAAAATTGTGGGTTCCAGTTTGTCGCTGTATTGCGCCAGATTGGTCCAGAGCAAGGCATCTCCGCCTTCACCCAGTACCCTTTCAGCTGCAAAATATAAAAGAACAGTACCAAATAAGGCCTGGGCAATACCCACGCCGCAGAGAATAAAATATTTCCAGGCTGCTTCAATCGCACCCGGTGTTCTATAAAGCGAAACCAGAAGCACCGTTGATAGAGTTGCCAGTTCCATGGCTATCCATAAAACACCGATGTTGTTGGTAAGCAGACATAAGAGCATGGCGAAAATAAAAAGCTGGAACATGGCATGATAAAAACGCATTGAACGGTGGCCGACCTTTCCCTTTTCACGTTCTCTTTTCATATAACGTCTGCTGAAAATGGCCGTAGTCATGGATACGAATGAGGTTAATACAGCCAGGTAAACATTGAAGGCATCAACAAAAAAATATTTGTCCCAGACCAGCATTGAGCCTCCAAGATAAACTGAAACAGCCAGATCAACGCCGGCAACAAAGGTCGCGGCTGAAGCTATGATATTCAATTCATAGGAAAACTTTTTATCACCGACAATGGCGAGAACCAGAGCTGAAAAAAGCGGTAAAAATAATAATATTAAAAGCGACATTTTTATTCCTCTTTAAGTCGGGCCATCTGATCCACGTCCAGACTGTCAAAAGTAGTATTAATATGTAAAAAGAAGATGCCAAAAATAAAAGCAGCGATCAAAATATCAATGGCTACACCCAGTTCCACTACCAGCGGCATTCCGTAAGTGGCAGTAACTGCCGCGAAAAATAAGCCGTTTTCCATGGCCAGAAAACCTATGATCTGCGTTACAGCCTTACGTCTGGTGATCATCATCAGCAAACCGATCATTACGGTTGCCAGAGCGATAGCGATAATAGACTGTGTGGCGGACGTAGACAGTTCACGTACGGGAGAAGTCAGATGATAGGAAAAAATGACCAGTACCACACCTATCAGCATGGTTATGGGAACATTAACTACGGTTTCTATCTCCCGATCGATTTTCAGCCTGTTGATCAATTCGCGCAAAATATAAGGAAGCAGGATCACTTTTAAGATAAGGGTCAACACCGAAGATATATAAAGATGATGACGATGGGACACATAGCCCACAAAGGCAGTAGCCATGGCTAAAAAAATTCCCTGCCAGGTAAAAAGACTGATGAGGCCATACATTTTTCTCTGCACCAGCATGGCAAACGCCGTAAGCAACACCAGCGCTGCCAGCATAATAATTATTTGTTCTGTTATCAACATTTCATTTTTACTCCAGAATGAAATAAGAAAGCATTCCCAGCATGGCTATCAAAAACGCCGCTCCCAGGAACTCAGTTACCCTGAAAAGCCTCATTTTCGCCAGACTGGTTTCAAAAACCACCAAAACCACACCGATAATAATAAATTTAATAATCAGAAAAAATAAAGCCAGAGTAACTGTAACTATGCTGATATTATCCGCAATACCCCAGGGCAAAAATGCGGCGTTGCCCAGAACAATAAACAAAAAGAGTTTCATCATGGAGGCCCATTCCATAAGGGCCAAATGTCTGCCCGAATATTCCAGGATCATGGCTTCATGAATCATGGTTAATTCCAGATGGGTAGCGGGATTATCAACCGGTATTCTGCCGGTTTCGGCAACAGCTATCATTATGAAGGCCCAGAAAGCAAAAATAAATGAAGGTCTGATAGTGGCAAGGAGTCCGCTGCTGGTAATAACCTGCACTATGTGCGACAGCGATGTTGATTTACTTGTAAGTGAAACAGTAAAAACCACAATCAGCATGGCCGGCTCAGCCAGAGAAGCAATCATCATTTCCCGGCTGGAACCCATTCCGCCGAAAGCTGTTCCGATATCCATACCAGCCAGCGCTGTAAAAAAACGGATCATAGCAAAAAGCGCGACAATAGCTATTACATCAGCGGTTGAAGAAAATGGCAAATCAATAACCAGGATTGGAATGATTGCGCCGATCATTAAAGTTATACCGAATACCAGATAGGGAGTCAGTCGAAATATCCAGGACGCGTTTTTGGCCAGGAAAACATCTTTTTTAAAAAGTTTCAAAATATCCAGATATGGCTGGAATAAACTAGCAGACTTTCGGCCCTGCAGCCAGCATTTCAGTCTGCGAATCCATCCTACAAACAAAGGAGCCCCTATAAGCAGGATAAACAACTGAGCTATTTCAATAATATAAGGTATCGGTTTCATTTTAAAAGTATTAAAAGCACAATAATAGTGACAAAGGAATAAATTAAATACTGCTGTATGTGACCCTGCTGCAGACGGCCGAGCTGTCTGGCAATGATATAGCAGATATTGACTATAGGCTTATAAATAATGCCCACAAAATAATCCCTCACACGCAGATGATACTTGAGCCCCAGTTTCTCCCTGACGCTAAAAAGACCGCCAAAAATTCTGCGTATGGGCATGGCAAAGGAAGTGGCGTTATATTGCATTCTGGGGGTAAGTTTTTCAAAACCGCAATCCCAAGCATCACAGCGTTTAATGGTACCCTGTTTAACATGAAATATTACAAAAGTGATAAAAATTATGGCGACAACACCAACAAAAACTATACTGCCGGAGTATGCCGCTCTTTCCGCTACGATTGGCGTTAACCACAACCAGTCAAATCCTGAAATGCTTGAATTTATTGAGGCACTGACCAGTTGTTGCGAAATACTTGACATCCAGCTGATAAAAA
>JAQURL010000100.1 GCA_028715625.1 Candidatus Margulisiibacteriota bacterium
ACGCAGGTGCCAGAGCAATGGTAAATACTGCTGGCGGTGGATTTGCTCTGATGACTGAGGGCCTAAGCTTGGCCGGAGCAATTGAGTCACCTTTGGTTATTCATTTGGCACAGCGCCCGGCACCTGCCACAGGGTTACCCACACGTACAGAGCAGGCTGACCTGGAAATGGCCCTATATTCAGGGCATGGAGAATTTCCCAGGGTTATTTTTGCTCCGGGTACATTGCAGGAGGCAATTACCCTGACTGCAAAAGCTTTTAATATTGCCGACAAATATCAGGTTCCTGTATTTATTCTTACAGACCAATATTTTCTTGATATGTACTCTAATGAATCTGAAGTTGATTTAAAAGAATTCCTGCCTCAGTACTCGATTACCCAAACGGAAACAGATTATAAACGGTATCAGCTAAACAAGACAGGAGTTAGTCCAAGGGGAATACCTGGTTTTGGACAGGGGATTGTTTGTGTGGATAGTGACGAGCATAATGAAGGCGGCTATATAACGGAAAGCGCTTCAATGAGAAAAAATATGGTAAACAAACGTTTGCAGAAACTTCAGACAATGAGGGAAGATTTAATTGATTACAAAATTGTAGGAAAAAAGAATGCCGCCATTGTGGTCATCGGCTGGGGTTCAACGTTCCCAATGATTAAGGAAGCGATTGAAAAGCTTGGGAGAAAAGATGTCACTCAAATTCATTGTCCGCAAGTTTATCCTTTACCTGAAAAGTTAGGAGAAATATTAAAGAAAGCTAAAACTGCCATTATTGTGGAAAATAATGCCACAAGTCAGTTTGGCAAGCTTATTAGAACTCAAACAGGGTTTAATTTCGCGCATAGGATTTTGAAATATGATGGTATGGCTTTTTCTGTGGAGAATATTATTCAAGGTCTCTCGGAAATCATAAGAGAAATCGATAAGGAGGAAAACAATGAATAATGAATATGAATTTAAAGAAAAGCTGGATATAGCCTGGTGTCCGGGATGTGGAAATTATAATATTTTAAACAGCATTAAAAAGGCTATAAAGGATTTAGCCATACCACAGCAAAAGTATGTAATGGTATCCGGGATAGGGCAGGCAGCCAAGGCCCCGCAATACATAAGATGTAATTATTTCAACGGTTTGCATGGGCGGGCCCTGCCTGCTGCCACAGCAATTAAAGCTGTAAATCCGGGACTGATTGTTGTCGCAGAAGGTGGAGACGGCGATATGTATGGAGAAGGTGGCAACCATTTCATACATACAATCAGAAGAAATCCGGATATTACACATTTGGTGCACAACAATATGATTTACGGTTTAACCAAAGGCCAGGCTTCACCCACCAGTATGCGCGGGATTAAAACACCTGTGCAGGTTTCCGGGGTTACATTGGAACCATTCAATCCGCTGGCTGTTGCCCTGGTGTTGCAGGCTACCTTTGTGGCCAGAGCATTTTCCGGAGATGAAGAAAAAACAACGGAAATTATCAAAAAGGGCATGCAGCATAAGGGTTATGCACTAATTGATATATTTCACCCTTGTGTTTCTTTTAACAAAGTCAATAATTTCAAATGGTACAAGGATAATACTTATTATTTACCCGACAATTATGATTCATCTAATCAGATGCTGGCCCTGGAAAAAAGCCTGGAGACCGATCGTTTTCCTTTGGGGATTCTTTATCAAAAGCCGGGAAAACCGGTTTTTGAAGAGCAGCTGAACGCTTATAAAACTGACAAAACTCCTTTATATCAGCGAAGACCGGATAAAGAAAAAATTTTTAAAATTCTGGAAGAAACAAGGTAATTGATTACCTTAGAGCCAAAGCAACATTTTTGCCCAGATTTCTTGCCACTTCAAAGTCTTCCTTGCCAGGGGCTCCGACAAGAGTAATCACAGGTTCTATAAGTTGTAATTTTGATGCAGATGCATAGGCCAGCAGGTCCTTTTCCGCTCCTCCGTTCCAGCTATGACTGCTGAATATTCCCAGCTTCCTGTTCGTTAACGGTTTATTGGCGATAAGAGCCAGAAAGTCTTTTAATAAAGGGAACAGTTCGGTGTTGTAAGTACAACCTCCCAGAATTAAACCTTCATACTGCCAGACATCATTCAATATATATGACATATGGGTTTTGGATATATCATACAGCTTAACTGGATTTTGACTATTTTCGGAAAAGCCTGACGCAATTTCTTCGGCCAGCAGTTTGGTATTACCATACATGGAAGCATAAACAATAACTGCGCCTTTTTTGGATTCCTGCCGACATAAATGCCCATATAAATCAATAATTCTGGAAATGTCTTTGCGCCATACAGGTCCATGAGCAGGAGCCAGTTGATTGATTGCAAGAGTAGCTATCTTGGCTAAAGCTTTTTCAACCATAATGCTGTACTTGGCTATGACATTGGTAAAATATCTGCTGGTTTCATTTTCTTGATAGAATTCTTTTTGCTGGTCCTGGAAAATGCTTCCAGACAAACCGCCAAAACCTCCAAACACATCACCGCTGAAAAGTGTCCCGGTTTGTTCTTCCAGAGTCATCATAGTTTCCGGCCAGTGAACCATAGGAGTTAATACGAATTTCAGTTTATGTTTGCCTAATTTCAGTGTGTCTCCGTCATCGACAATCATTATCTCATCAAGTTTATAGAATTTTTGCAACAGGTCTTTTGTTTTACTATTTCCGATAATAGTTATTTCGGGAAATATTCGTTTGAGCAGTTTTATGGCTCCGGAGTGGTCGGGCTCAATGTGATTTATTACGAGATAATCAATTCTTCCTTTACCGTTTGTAAGCTGGTTCAGGCGATCCAGAAAAAGATCAATATAGGGTTCTTTAACAGTATCTATCAAGACATTTTTGTCATCTACAATGAAATAAGAATTATAGGAAATGCCATTTGGAATGGGCCAGAGAGACTCGAAAAGCTTCGTTTCCAAATCATTAACCCCCAGCCAGAATATAGCGGGTGATAAATTTTGAATATTAACCATACATACCTCCTTATGTTTTTTTGAGATATTATATGACCGTGGAATGAAATATGATACCGAACAAATGCTTTTTCGGGAAAAAAGTCAGATTTATGTGGAAGATATTTATCTGATAAATCAAAAAAAGGTGGAATAAAGTCAGTTTGTGATAGAAAATAGTTCTGTAAAAAAACAGGTAAAAAAATGACAATAGTAATAATTAAACGGGTTTTTTATATTTGTCAGGAAAGGAGAATTTATGCCCTATGGTTTACTTATAGTAGATGATGATAGAGAATTTCGCGATGAATTCAAAGAGTGTTTTGATGAATATAAAGTTTATGAAGCCGGCACAGGCAAGCAGGCAATGGAACTTTTAGCCAAACCTAATGAAGTCGACCTTGTTTTTCTTGATGTTAACCTTCCGGATACAAAAGGCACAACGCTACTGACCACTATTCACGACCTTTATCCCAAACTCGGCATAGTTATTTTAACCGGGCATGGGTCCAAAGACGTTGTGCTTGAAGCTCTTAAGGGTAAAGCGGATGATTATGTGGACAAACCTATTGATATTGACAGGACCAAGGATCTTATAAAAAAATTATTGGAGTCAAAGGTTGAAGCTATTGATGTTGTTAACGGCAGCCTTGAGGATAAATTGCAACGTGTCAAACATTACGCTGATCGTAATGTCTATAAAAAGGTGGTTCTGGAAGATGTAGCTCGTCTGGTTTTTTTGAGCCCCAAATATTTAAGTCGTTTATTCAAACAGCATACAGGTATGAACTTCAGTGAATACAGATTAAAAGTAAAAATAAAAGAAGCAATGAAATTGTTAAAACAAAAAGGGATGTCTGTGGAACAGATAGCTTTTAATATGGGCTACCAGAACCTGGAGTCATTCATTAGAATTTTTAAAAAAATTACCGGCAAAACACCGTCGGAGTTTAGAAAAAGTGAGCCTTAAAATCGGTACCATACTTATAATTGATGATGACCAGGAACTGGTGGAAGAGATTAAAGAGATATTAACAGAGGAGGGTTATAGTGTAACAACAGCCTTTGATGGAAAAACTGGGCTGAATTTATTTAATACTCTTAATCCCGATTTGGTTATGCTGGACATGAAATTGCCTGAAATGACCGGCATGGAACTGCTTCCTCTTTTTAAAACCATGAAGCCCAAAATTCCGGTGTTGATGATTTCGGGCAGACCGGTTTTTACACCGTTAACCAAACTGAACGTCGGTGAGGGTAACAGAGAAGAAGAAATTTTAAAGATCGCTGACGGCTTTATGAATAAACCTTTTAATATAGAACAATTACTGGCAACTATTAAAAAAATTGTTTCTGCAAAATAATTCGTAAATAGAATAAAGTCAGCAAAAAGCAGACAATGTCAGTGATATAAAAAATGATCACAATATATAATTGTTCTATTACATAAATACAATAATTTAAAAAAAGGAATATATGAATAAATTTGAAAATAAGAATAGTAATTCATTGATAAATCTTAAAGAAGATCATTTGTTAATCTGGGATGTGGTTTCCTATATAAATAAATATCTTTATGAAACAGAAGAATGTGACCGGCTGGATATTGATTTGATTTCTTCGATAATAGAGTTTTTTAATACGTTTGTAGTAAGCCTTCATTTTGCCAAGGAAGAGGAAATTTTATTTTCAGAATTAAAGAAAATGATAGCAATCGAAAATAATTTGGGCCAACTTCTGACAGAACTGGAATTGGAACATACAGATATAAAGGCCCTGATCATACAATTAATAATAATAAAAAAAAGTTACGATGTAGGAAATAACAGTGTCACCAATGAAATGATCGAACTGTTAAAAGAGATTACAAAAAAGTATGTTGAACATATTAAAAAGGAAGACGAACAATTAATTACGCAATTGAGTAATTATTTAAGTCCCTCGCGTCTGGTAACCCTTGATTATGAATTGTTGCTTTTTAATCAAACTACAACCAGACATATTTTCAGAGACTTAATTGCCGAACGTTACAGGAATAACTATTAAAAATTTTATCAATTTCACTTCTTCCGGTTAGTCATTTTTCCCCAGAGTAGAATAATGTCAGCAAATGCAGGAAAAAAGCACTAATAACTATTGATGTAAACCGGGAAAATGTAAGTATCAAAGAAAAAGAAAAAGGAAAGTTGAAAGGAGAAAAAAATGCAAGATATTAAGCAAGAATTGATTGATATGTTAAATAAAGCCCTGGAATTGGAACACGCGGCGAGGATACAGTATTTGGCCCACGCGGAAACGATAACAGGTTTGAATTCCGAACCTCTCAGAGCAAGGATTAAGGAAATAGCCGGCGATGAGGCAAATCATGAAGAAAAATTCAGAACATTGATTGGCGACTATCTGAACGGAGTCCCCGTAATGAGTCTGGCACCCACTAAAACAGCGAGAGGTATTGATAATATTATTGAAATCAATATTGAAGGCGAGAAGAGTGCTGTTGATTTTTATAAACAGATTTATAAAAAAGTTACTGATCACAAAGAAGAACTTGTTTATACATTTGAAACACTGGAGCATACAATTCGGCATATTATTATTGAAGAAGAAGAACATATAGTTGAGCTGGAACAATTAATCGAAGAATAAGGAGGTAATTTTTTATGGTCGCTTTTAAACATTTAACCCAGACAGCTGATTGGAATGTGGAAAAACATGTTCCTGTTATTGAGTTGAAACAGCACTACAAAAAAGGAGAAGTTATTGAAGTTATGGTAGCTGTGGGAAAAGAGCTGGCTCATCCTAACACTACAGAGCATCATATTCGCTGGATAAGCCTATATTTTCAGCCCACCGGAGAAAAATTTCCGTATGAAATAGGCAGTGTAACCTTTAACGCTCATGGTGAATCGATAAATGGCCCTGATTCAAGCACGGTTTATACGCATCATGCAGTTAATTTTTTTATGAAAACTGAAAAGGGCGGTGTTTTATCGGCTTATTGTTACTGCAATATCCATGGAATCTGGGGAAGTTCTTTAGACCTGAATGTATCCTTATAACGAACCGCTTCTGAAATATCTATATTATGAAGCAGGTTTGAGCGGTATGCTAAGTTGGCTGTATGAAGAAAATATTATTATATGGACTAAAAGACGATTGGCAATACCAATATTTGAAGCAAAAACTTGGTGAAGGGTTTATTCTGGATGATTCCAGGACGATTTCAGAAACAAAATTTGCAGATTATGAAGTAGTTTGTATATTTATTAATACTTTGTTTAATGATAAAGAAATAAAAAAATTTCCAGCGTTGAAGTTTATAACAACGCGATCCACTGGATATGATCACATAAGCCTGGAATATGCTAAAAGCAAGGGAATTATTGTAGCCAATGTTCCGGCGTATGGAGATAATACAGTTGCTGAACATACATTTGCGCTGATATTATCCTTATCCAGAAATCTTAGAAAAGCCTACTTAAATATTTTACATGATGATTTTTTAGCCTGGAAGGCTTAATGGGCTTTGATTTACGTGGGAAGACCATTGGAATTATAGGCGCAGGTAAAATAGGTTTGCGTGTGGTCCAGATTGCCAGAGGTTTTTCCATGAAAGTTATCGCCTACGACTTGAAGCCCGATTATCTTCTGGCGGATGTTTTAAATTTTAAATATGTGAGTCTTGGTGAAATTTTGGAAAATTCCGATATTATTTCTCTGCATATTCCTTATTTACCTCAGACCCATCATTTATTAAATGTAGACA
>JAQURL010000101.1 GCA_028715625.1 Candidatus Margulisiibacteriota bacterium
TTACAACCGATACAACATATCCCTCTTCTTTCAGGCCCTGCTTGATAAAAGCGGCAATCTTTTTTTCATCTTCGATGACTAAAATATTCATATCTCGGCTTGTATTTTATCACTTTTTAGTAAAAGTTAACTAAAATTTATTTTCTTTTAGGAAAAGAAAGGAAAACCAATGCGAGAGGAACCAGACTCATTGCCGAGGTTCCTCTCGCTCTCTCTTCCTGGCTAGGCACCTGTGCTTCAGCCTCTTAATTGGCAACGTCTCATTTCGCTGACGGGTCAACTCGTCTATCCTGACTCGTGACCCTGCAAAAACTTCCTGTTTTTGCCACGCTCTATTCGCCGTCCATTTTACGAGGCTTTTGCAAGGGTGCCATAAAAATTTAAAGATAAAATTTTAAAACTATATGAATAATTGTTAAATATCTGAGAATTTTTCTCTTATATATTATCAATTAGCCAAACCAATACCTAATCCTTGAGATTTATTATATGATAACAATGGTCATATCTATGACTTCAGCATGTGAAAATGATTTACATTTCGCATTCCGGCGCATAGCGGAAGCGTTGTAGAATTGTCTGTGAACTAACGTACAGAAAACAGGATGTTTTCTGAGGACTGCGGAGGCAGGAGCCGACTCAGTCCGTTAGTTAGTAAACAGCCCCAATTCAAAACGTGTGAGCGTAGCGCCTAGCATTTTCTTTTCTCTCTTTTCTTTGTGGCGATGACAAAGAAAAGAGAAATGAGTTTTGAAACTTTTCCAAAAGTTTTTTAATTTGCATTCTTTTCCTAAAAGAACTTAAAGTAAGGCTTTCCCAAGCCTTTTTCACTCCCCTCTCCTCCAGGAGAGGGGCCGGGGGCTTGCCTTGGGTACCATTAGCAAAGTCGGGTGTGGTCGCTGCAATTTTCTATACCTCCCTCCGATATATATTCATGCTATCAAAAATCATCGCCTCAAAACTAAGCAATATCTACTTTTCCCATAAAAGAAGAGGTTTTGATTATCAAACTTTATATGCCGCTATTAGAAAAAGCGAACTAAACCAAAAATATAATATAATCCTGCCCCATGAAGACCGGGAAACAGCATTCAAATCCAAACCCATGTTTAAAGCAGGAGCTATTCAAGTTATATTGGCTGAAGTCTCACAGGATGCCACTGGCCTTGGCCTGGAACTTGGTTGGGCCGACATTCTGGGCATACCGATTATTTGTCTTTTCAGTAAAGGCGCCAAGAAATCAGGCTCGTTAGTCGAACTTGATAATAAACATTTTCTGGAATATGAAAACTTTGATGATCTGCTGGTCCAAATTGAAACAATCCTGAACTCAATAAATATAATGCCTCAAAGTAAACATATTTTTAATGACAAACTTCAGGAATACGAAAAATTTCTGGATGATTTTGAATTATGCGACCGATTTTTTGATCCGGCTAAATTGTTTTCACAAACAGTGCAAAATGAAATTAATTATTTAATCGAAATGGCCAAATATATGGACAGGGATAATTTGGCAAAATTCCTGCTACAAAAAGAAACAGTAAATAGCTATCTCTATATAACAGGTAAATTAAGCAACATCTTGGCCAATTTATGTATGGAAACGATCAGCCCGGCTATGGCCACCCTGGACCCCAGGTTTATCAAACATCTGCAGGATATGCAGTTCTGGCTTATGCATATAAAAGAATCAAACGGTTTTATTATTGGTTATGAAACTCATCGTTATATTTCTTCAGGTATATAAAC
Organism: Candidatus Margulisiibacteriota bacterium; assembly: GCA_028715625.1. Taxonomy (NCBI): domain Bacteria; kingdom Bacillati; phylum Candidatus Margulisiibacteriota; species Candidatus Margulisiibacteriota bacterium. Next base: position 1,753 of record JAQURL010000101.1, read on the forward strand.
ATGCTATCAAAAATCATCTCTTTTTTACCAGCTTTTTTTCATGGCCCTGAAGCAATTTCTACCAGTTCCATAAATAAAAGTTATCTGGAATGGCGAGCTTTTCAGAATTCAATTCTCGGTCAAAGACAAGCGGGCGGTATACCTGGAAGAATGCTGGTTATCAGGCACGGTCTGTCCCAATCAAACGAACCGGGCTCAATCGCGGAACTATTGCCACCGAATGAATTGGTCAGATTAACACCGCTGGGAATAAAACAATCAAATGAGGCAGGCAGTAGGTTCAATCTATATAAACAATCAGGAATAATTCCTGCCGATTACGATCCCAAAGTTATAATCTACAGCGGACTGCAACGAACCGAAGAAACCCTTTTTCATTTCTTGATAAATTCCAGCCTGGACCTGCAAAAACCAAGAATTTTCGAACAAAGGCTAGAACTGGACGAAGTAGACTGGGGACTGGAAGACAGATTATCTCTAAAGAACTTGCCTGCTGACTTAATTAAAGCTGTAAGAGATCACTCCAGATTTTACAGAAGTCATTTAGGCGGCGAAAATCCCAGGGCCCATCAACTTAGAATCAGACAATTTTTTAGGGTTATCAAACAAAAATACCGGGACCAGGATATTCTGATCGTCGCGCATCATAAAACCATTAAACAAATATTAGCTGGTATTTTTATGCGCCATCATGAACAATACGAGGGTTTAGACCGCTCTTTAAAAGTAATGAATGCGGGCATGCTTTTTTTTAATAACCGCAATAATTACTGGAACCTGGATTTCTGGGAAGGCAAGGAAATTACCGAATATTTCAAGACTAACCCCTTCCCGTATATTACCTTCGAACAGATTAAAAAGAAATATATCTAAAAGTTTTAAAACTTGACCCATACAATGTTTGTATATATAATTCATACAATGTTTGTATATAAGAACAATACTCGACACAAAAATAGCTTACAGCGCGACGTCAAGGAGCGAATTCCGCAGGTGTACTGAACGTACATCGAGGAATGAGTGACAAAGACAACAAAGCTGTAAACCATTTTGTTAAGAGTATATAAAGGAGAAATTATGAATACAAATACGGTTAATATTTCCTTCAGGGCTGATCTCTTAAAGCAAATTGACAACATTGCGAAAGCAGAATCCCGTTCCCGGTCTGAACTTATCCGGGAAGCTGCCAGAATGTATATTGAAAAAAAACAGAAATGGAGCTCCATTTTCACGCTGGGTAGGGATATTGTAAAAGCAAACAAAATTAAAGAAAAAGACATTCAGAATGAAATAAAAAAACAAAGAAAAGGCGACTAGTTTTGTTTAAAGTAGTTCTGGATACTAATGTTTTTATATCGGCTATATTATTTGGCGGACAACCCCGTGAAATATTAAATTCGGTGATCAAAGGCAAAATAAGATTGTTTGTTTCCGAGCCAATCCTCGCTGGAATAACTAATGTATTGCAACGTAAAAAATTTAACTTTCCTGTAGATATAATCCCGTCTATCATTAATGAAATTGAAGCAATATCGGATTATATACATACTAATAACAATATTTCCGTTATTAAAGAGGGTCCTGCGGATAACAGGGTCCTTGAATGCGCTGTGGCTGCCAATTCGGACATAATCATCACCGGAGACAAGCATCTGCTTAATTTAAAATCATATAAAAACATACTGATTACGACACCCGCGAATTTTATTAAGAACTATCTTATATAACTGAACACAATTTCGCCCCGATCGTTAATGGTGCCTTTAAGATTGGCTTTCTGCTGGTTTTGGCCATAATTTACAATTCGCAGCTCTTTATTTTTTATATCATACTTCTTTTCGCTTATTTTATTTTTACCGCTCAGGATAGTAACTTCCCATGTTTTCTCATTTCTGTTGATTTGCATTTGCGGTTTGGTCTCAACTTTTTTTAACACAGGGTTGGATGCTTTAATAGTTGCTGTTTTTTTGTTATTTGTCTGTTTTTTGGCTATTGCTGATTTTGATAAAAACGGTTTTTCAGTTGGTTTTGATTGAGGCGATTCACTGTTTAGCCAGCCCGATTGTATATTTTTATCTGCTTGTTCCAGTTCTGTTAAACCCGGACTCTGCTTAACAGTTATGATATTAAAGTTTTCCGGCTCCAGATTAATTCCACCGCCTATCTCCATGATAAATGGAAATTTCAAACTTCGGGCCTGGATATTAAATTCGCCGACTTCCCGATTAAATTCCTCCTGCTTTTTATTATATGAATTAACCAGGTTGTTATAAGAAACAATCTGCTCATTAGTATTTACCATATTGCGTTTGTTGTTTAATTCTTCAACAATCAGCTGTAACTGCTTTTTATCTTGCTCTATTTTCTTCTGTTGAGATGCCATGTACTCATCTAAATCCGGTTTATATTTTTTTGATTCGTAGGCAAGCAGATTTTCCAAATCTGCTTTGGTCCTGACCAGTTCCTTTATTCTTAATGGACTTTTCTGTCTGAACTGCGTATCTATATCCTTTGAATTCGTGTGTGAATCTGACTGACTTATAAAATCTTTATAATTAACACTGTTCTTGAAATATTCACCGATTGTTTGTTCCAGAACAGAGCTGACATAAATTATTCTTAGATTTTTCTTTACTGTCGCTTCCTGCACATTATCTGCCACAGCTTCACGCAAAAAAGAAATGGCCATAAGTTGTGTTTTTTCTCTGGATGTTTTGAATGGTGGAAGTTCCACAGCGAGCAGTTCATCCAGGTCCAGCCAGACTGGATTAACTTTTTTTAACCAGCTGCACAAACCAATCAGCCGCCCTACCTGGCTCAACTCCTTCAATTCCGGGTATGCTTTGGCGTAATCTTGATAATGTTCGTTTAAATGATCGATATTAGACCTGATTGCCGGCAAAAGGTACTGCTTCTTTTTCCTTTCAAATTCCTGGAGAGTAGCGAAATCATCCCTGCTGCGCTCCGCATCCGCTGTAAACTGTGGATTTATAATTCGGGCAAATGTATTTTGCGGATCTGCTTCTATAGTAATATTATCAGGATAAAACCAGAAACGTGTTTTTATCCATCCTCTGTTCTTTGTGTATTGATTCGATAAAATATCTCTTTCCGAAACCGTAAAAAAATCCGGTACAAACTTTCTCGTATACGCACGAACATCCATTGCGCTATTCGGATCAAGTCCGCTGGTAATAGTCTTGAATCTTTTATCCGCTTCCAGCACTACATCTCCTATATGTGTATCTTCCAGATATCCGCCAAAATTTACAGCTGCTTTACTTACATCCGGATGAGGATCAAGACTGATAAAAGCTTTGTTGTCTCCTGCCCAGAAAACAGCCCTGTATGCGGCAGCAAAGTCCGCGATGGTTTCCGGATTGCCTGCAAAGGTCGTCGGTTCGGATAGTTTCCCAAATAAAATCAAGCCTTTCTGGTGATCAAGCCGGGCACCCTCCAATGTCGCTCCTGTCCTAAAAAATCTTTCCAGATTTGCCATGTTTAGAAGTATTTTATTCTTTTCAGGCGGAAAATAACTTTGTCTAAATGAATAGGCAGTTTTATTTATCTGCAACTGCGTCTGTGAGTAGATATTTTGATAAACGTACACCTTAATGTCCAGAGGCTTTCTGTATTGAGCAATGTTTTTCAAAGGATGTCTGAGTAAAGAATAAAAATCATTATAGGTTTTTTGTGCGTCCAGTCCTGGCAGGAATATACGTACATGGCCCTTGTAATCTGTCTGCAATAGTATATGCCCGCTGCGCAGAATTGCTACCCAGACAGGCTGTGAAAATCCGACCGGATAGTCGCTTATCAGGTTCTGATAATTAATATCTTCAGGGCCATCCAGCATATCCAGAGCATAGGGAAGCAAATAAGAATAACTGTCCAAAAAGGGCTGCATTGCACCTTTCAGCTCCGGATTACTCAGTGCCGATTCCAGGGTTTGTCCGGTACGAATAATAGTTTTCTTGTCCAGCAGTTCCTTGTAACTTATATTAACCCAACCGGAAGAATTGTTTACCGCAGCGGTTGAAGTTATAAACATAAAAGAAACAATAAATATTAGAGATCTGATCAGAAGTTTCATATAATCCTTATATTTTAACTGTTTTTTCCTGTTTTACCACTCTCTGACAACTGCCCTTGACAAACACATATACTCTTATAGTACAATTGTACTAACTCATCCCGCCTCACCCCTAACCCCTCTCCACAAGTGGAGAGGGGAATGTAAATCAGTTCATCTTCCCTCCCCTTGTCAAGGGAAGGATGCACAAAGCAGACAAAGAACTCCCCTTTCTCCGTTTACGGAGAGAGGGTCGGGGAGAGAGGCGGTGTACAAAGGAGGTTCGCTATGCCTATAAAAACCACACTTAATCTTGATTATATAATGAACACCATCCGCCATTTTTACCGGCAGCATGACCGGTTACCCAGCCTGCAGGAAATCGCCGATCTGTTTGGCTACAACTCCCGCAGTTCTGCCGTACATGTGGTAAATCGGCTGATTAAAAAAAATTTTCTGAAAAAAGACGGCAAGGGCAAACTGCTTTCCTCCTCCTGTTTCCATAACCGGATAAAACTTCTTGGTATGGTCTCGGCTGGTTTTCCAACCCCGGAAGAAGAAGAGCTTTTAAACACTATTTCGCTGGATGACTATCTTATTTCCAAACCCCAGGCTACCTTTATGCTGGAGGTTAAGGGCGATTCCATGATTGGTGCCGGCATCCTGCCTAAAGACTTGGTACTGGTAGAAAAAGGCCGCTCTCCAAGACCCGGAGATATTGTCATTGCCCAGGTTGACGGCGACTGGACCATGAAATACTACCGCAAGGAAAAAAATACCGTATATCTGGAAGCAGCTAACCCCAGATATAAAAATATTTACCCCAAAGA
>JAQURL010000102.1 GCA_028715625.1 Candidatus Margulisiibacteriota bacterium
CCGGCTGTGATCAAATTCAACAGATGCTGTTCATCCTTGTTTAAAGTTAAGTCCATGGAAATTATTTTGTTATTCATATTGTTGCCTCCGGATATTTTTATATATAGTTATCGTGAGCTTGTTACAGTAATTTCAATGATTATTCCAAAAAACTCATCCCCGGCCCTTCTCTTGCAAAGAGAAGGGCGAGAAACAATGCTAACAATCATACACCTCTCTTTTTAAAAGAGGGGTTAGGGGTGAGTTCCCTCCAGAGCCCCGAGCTTCGAACACAAAAACCAAAGTAAACTTTGGTTTTTGTATGGATTGCCTTGAAAAATAAATAAATGTCACCTACAATTAATATATGGAAGTTAGAAGACCAGACTCCGTTCAGGGTGCAGGATATTCCGGACCTGTTAAAGGAGAAAATTTATCGGTATTAGGAGCGGTTTCAGCTTTCCTATTTGCATTGTTCCGCAAAAAAAAAGATAAAAACAAGTTTTCCAAAGACGAGCAGATAATAGCCGGAATAATCGCTTCCGAAGAATTGATGGACCAGGTAAATGAAGAAATAGCTTCAAAGAAGAACAAAGAGTGAATGATAGATAATCAAATCTTATTTTTTAATAAACTAGCCGAAAAACTAACTCTTCTATACAAGAAATTAATCAAAAATAACAAGGAAAATTTTCTCTATATTCATGATCAGTATAAAATAGTTATCATTAAATTCAGTCAGCTACTAGTGCCCAAAGGTATCAAGATCAATGAAAAAGTTTTTTCCAAACTTAGCGAAGATAATCTTAAGAAACTTATAGAAATTCTTATGAAAAAATACAGTATAGAAATTTTTAATTATTTTGATCAGCTTGCACAGGACCTGTACAATATGTTCGAAAGTATCAAAAAAGAAATACCGGACGAATTGCTAGCCGATATACAGGATAGCGCCATTAAAAATATAATAATTAATAATTTGGTAGCAGTATCGGTAAGCAGCCACAGTATTCAAAATTTTATCGCTGTAAAAACAAATGGAACGCTGGAAAATTTTCAGGTATTTTTGCTGGATGAGCAAATTAAAACCCCCCAGGTTTTTAAACGTGAAATATTATCGTTATTCACCGATTTTTATCTGAATTATCTGATGATCCTGAGGCAGCAGAAAAAAGTAATTATCAATCAGTTAAGTAAATAATAACCATCAATTTTTTGACTGCTTAAATGGTTGCATGGCAATATAAAAAGTGTTATATTAAAATTTGTTAATAAACATAGCAAATTGCCCGACTGTGCTCGTGATGTTCACTGAGAGATGAGCCAACACAAATTTAATTGGGAGTAGCGCTTAGAGGTAGCCGTGGTTATTTCTAGCTTACTAAATTCCCACTAGTTGGGAACCCACTCTGAATAATTCTGGTTCAGAGCATTAGCGAACACACGGCACGGTGGGGCTTTTTTTTTGCAGAGAAAGGTGGACCATGACCGTAAAAGTGATCATAGGCAGTCAATGGGGTGATGAAGGTAAAGGAAAAATTACCGACATTTTAAGCGGACAGGCAGATGTCGTGGTGCGCTATCAGGGTGGGAATAACGCAGGGCATACAATTGTAGTTGACGGCGAGATTTTTAAGTTGCATATAGTTCCATCGGGCATACTTTATGATAATGTAATATGTGTAATTGGAAACGGGGTTGTGGTTTCTCCCAATGTTTTACTGAATGAAATAGAAAAATTGAAGGATAAAGGTTTCAAAGTAGAAAATTTAAGGATCAGCCATACTGCGCATGTAATATTGCCGTTTCATGAGCAGCTGGACAAACACCAGGAACGTGATCGTGGCAAACACAGCAAGATAGGTACCACCTTCAGAGGTATCGGTCCTGCCTACACAGATAAAGTGGCCCGTCGGGGAATTCGTATGATCGACCTTCTGGACAGAGGGATACTCACCAGCATTATAAAAGAAAGAGAATGGACTCAGATCCTGAATATTTCCGAACGTGAAGTAAATAAAGTGATTGATGACTATATAGGTTATGGAGAGCAACTTCAACCTTATATGGTGGACAATGTCGCTTTATTACATCATTATTATAAACAGGGCAAGAAAATTTTACTGGAAGGCGCACAAGGCACAATGCTGGATGTTGATTTCGGCACGTATCCCTATGTTACCAGTTCCAATCCAACTTCCGGCGGAGCCTGCACAGGTTCCGGGCTGGCGCCGAATATGATTGATGAAGTAATTGGCGTAGCCAAAGCTTACATAACCAGGGTAGGCGAGGGACCGTTCCCAACTGAACTGGACGATGAGATGGGTGAATTTTTGAGGAACAAAGGTAATGAGTTCGGTACCACAACCGGCAGACCGCGACGCTGCGGCTGGCTGGACGGAGTTATTTTGAAATATGCAGCACGTGTAAACGGACTGACATCCATAGCTCTAACCAAAATGGATATTCTTTCCGGGATTAAAGAAATAAAGATTTGTACCGGTTATGAGATAGATGATAAATTAACAACTGATTTCCCCAGTAATGTACGTAAACTCAGCGAAGCGGTTCCGGTTTATAAAACATTTCCGGGCTGGGATGAAGTTATTGAAGATATCAAAGATTTTGACAGTTTGCCGCAAAACGCGAAAAATTATATTAAAGAAATTGAACGAATAGCGGAAATTCCTGTCTCTATCATTTCAGTTGGAAATTCCAGACAAAGGACTATTTATCGTGACGTTTAAAAAAGTAGTTTTGGCCTATTCGGGCGGACTGGACACCTCTGTTATTATTCCCTGGTTAAAAGAAAATTATAATTGCAAGGTTATTGCTTTCGCGGCCGACCTGGGCCAGGATGAAGAGTTGGAAGGTCTGGAAGAAAAAGCTTTAAAGACCGGTGCTGATAAAGTATATATAGAAGATTTGAAGGAAGAATTCGTAAAAGATTATATTCTACCTGTAATCCAGGCCAGAGCTGTTTATGAGGGTAAATATCTGCTGGGAACATCTTTTGCCAGACCGCTGATTGCAAAAAAACAAGTGGAGATTGCCCGTAAGGAAAAGGCTGACGCTGTTGCTCATGGGGCCACAGGTAAGGGCAACGATCAGGTGAGGTTTGAACTGACATACGCTGCACTCGCACCAGACCTGCAAATTATTGCTCCCTGGAAAGACGAGAAATGGACTATAAAAAGCAGGGAAGATGCCATAGCTTATGCAAAAAAAAGGAATATTCCCATAACTGTTTCTAAAACAAAAATTTATAGCAGGGATCGCAACCTCTGGCACATCAGCCATGAAGGCGGCGATCTGGAAGATCCAAAAAATGAGCCGAAGCCCGGTCTTTTTGTTATTTCCAGTCCTCTGGAAAAAGCATCGGACAAAGCTGAGTATGTGGAGATAGGTTATGAGCAGGGCATACCGGTTTCTTTGAACGGAAAGAAAGTTAAACTTGTTGAATTGATAAGCAAATTAAATGTCATAGGTGGCAAACATGCCATAGGGCAAGTAGACCTGGTGGAAAACCGACTGGTTGGCATGAAATCCAGAGGTGTTTATGAAACTCCCGGCGGAACCGTACTTTATACCGCGCAACATGCTTTGGAAACTCTGGTCCTGGACAGGGAGACTTTTCATTATAAGGAACAGATTGCTTTAAAATACGCTGAGCTTGTTTATTACGGTTTCTGGTTTTCTCCGTTAAAACAGGGCCTTGATGCTTTTATAGCTACTACACAAAAATTTATGACCGGAAAAGTAAGATTAAAACTGTATAAAGGAAATGTAATTCTGGCCGGTATTGAATCTCCGTATTCACTTTATCAGGAATCGCTGGCAACTTTCGGTGAGGGCGAGGCCTATGACCAGAAAGACGCCAAAGGATTTCTGAAACTGCTTGGTTTGCCTTTGAGATCTATTTACAATAAACAAAAGAATTCTTAATTATACTCTTTCAAAATTGGTTTTCGGCTTTGCTCGCCTCGGCGAAGCCTCCGGCGTAGCCTGGGTTGTCTGCGTCGCTATGTGCTCGACGTATGTGTGAATACGACTGCGCGCATAGCTCACTGACGCCTCACCGAATTCCAAATTTTGTGCGAGTATATTGAAATCCAATTTTATCTTAGTATAGATCAATGTCATACTGAGCTTGACGAAGTATGACTAAACATCTTAAGCATCACCCTTCGTCAGGCTCAGGGTGACAGAGCCTTTAATGTTTTATATCACAGTAGCCCGGCTGTCTTTGCTTTTGCGGGGAAAATAAGTTACAATAATTAGGTCAAGGAAAGCATATGAAAGAAAAACTCTGGGCAGGAAGATTTGAAGAAAAAACCAATAAGGAAGTGGAGGCCTTTACCTCTTCTCTCAAAGATGATTACAGACTTTTTCAGGCTGACATATTTGCCTCAAAAGTCCATTTAAAAGAGCTGCGCAAAGCAAACCTGGTCACAAAATCCGAAGAAAAGAAAATTTCCGATTGTCTGGATGAACTGCTGCAGCAGTATAAACAGGGTTCTTTTATACTAAAACCCGAATACGAAGATGTGCACATGAATATTGAGTTTTATCTCATTGAAAAATTAGGGGAAACCGGGAAAAAGATACATGCCGGACGCAGCCGTAATGATCAGGTAGTTACTGCTTTGAAATTAACTTTGTTGAAAAGGGTCGAACGAGTTATCCAGTTGCTTTTGGACCTGGAAGAAACACTGGTGTTATGCGCTGAAGAAAATCAGGGAATTATTATCCCTGGCTATACACATCTGCAAAAAGCTCAACCCATACTTTTGCCCCATTATTACATGTGCTATTTTGAAATGTTTTACAGAGATATTGAAAAGATTTTGTTCTTTAAGCATTATTTATTGGAAAGTCCGCTCGGCGCCGGAGCGCTGGCCGGTAATCCATTTCATCTGGACAGAGAGTCCATGGCCAGAGAACTGGGGTTTTCCAAACCTACGAATAATTCGCTGGACAGTGTAGCTGACAGGGATTATGTTCTGGATATGCTTTATGGTCTGTCGCTGATTATGCTGCATTTTTCCAGGCTAAGCGAGGATATGATTATCTGGTCTTCGGATGAATTCGGTTATATCACAATCAGTGACGCTTATACTACCGGTTCATCCATTATGCCGCAGAAGAAAAATCCTGATGTTTCCGAGCTTACCAGAGGACGTACGGGTCGTGTGCTGGGAGATCTGCTAAATCTTTTTACAACCATGAAAGGTTTGCCCATGGCCTATAATCGCGATTTGCAAGAGGATAAGCATGCTATTTTTGACGCTTTAAACACAGTTGAACAGGTATTGCGGGTGAATGTAGGACTTCTGCAAAATATTAAAATAAATAAAGAGAATATTGAGAAACACTTGAATAAAGGATTTTTGCTGGCCACAGACCTGGCCGATTATCTGGTGCATAAAGGCATGGCCTTCAGAGAGGCACATCAGTTAGTTGGCAAGATTGTAAAGGACCTGATTAAATATAATAAAACTATAACTGATCTGACCTTAACCGAATTTCAGAATTATTCGGAATATTTTAAAAAGGACATAATGCTTTATCTATATTATGAAACAAGTATAGATTCTCGAGATTCCTATGGCGGAACAGCCAATAAATGCGTTAAGGAACAGATAAAACAATCAAAAAAAAGGATAAAGGAAGTAAAAGATGCAGAGCAATACTAAGGAACAGACACTGGTACTGATCAAGCCGGACGCGGTACAACGCAGATTGATCGGAGAGATAATTGCCCGTTTTGAAAAAAAAGGCCTTGATATTATCAAACTACAAATGATGACGGTTAACCGGGAGATGGCAGAAAAACATTATGCCGAGCATAAAGGTAAACCGTTTTATGATCGCCTTATAAATTTTATCACGTCAGCTCCTCTGGTAGCCATGGTAGTAGAGGGAGAAAGAGCAATAAATATTGTGCGTAAAATGTGCGGAGCAACCGACTCGGCGGTCGCTGAACCGGGTACTATTCGCGGAGATTATTCCATTTCTAATTCCCTGAACATTGTGCATTCTTCAGATTCATCGACCAGCGCTGAAAGAGAAATAGGTATTTTTTTCAGTTAGTTATTTTCGGTCAGTAAAGAGTAGAGTTTATCCAAAATAATATTTTGCAGCGATTTTGGAAGATTCAAACGCAGATGTCGAATATCGGGTGAGTCAAAAAAATATTTCAAGTCGCAGTAGAAATTTGCTTTAAAGTCCGGGTTCGTTGTATCAATTTTGTCAGTTTTGCGGCCATCTTCGGCTAAATATTCCAGTTTAATAAGCTTCAAGAATATTAGTCTGGGCCAAATTTCAGCTTTAATCTGTCGCTGAGAAAAAATGTCCAAAAGCATGGATATGGTGAGGTATTGCCGCTGTGAAGAGATAATTTTATAAGACATTATTAGTTTAACCAATTATATATCGGGGGAATTTTCAAATAATTTCAATATTTATGGGTTTGTACTCTTTACAAGGCAATGATAATTTGTTTAAATTATCTTTAGTATTTTTTACAGGGCTCTGAGCCGTTAGCTTTGAGCCTGAGCACTGAAAACCTCAGTTTTCAGTATTATTGCCCCGTTGTCCTTCGGCAGGCTAAGGATAAATTCCATGGTAGCACGGCTGGAAAAGGGGAAATTGAAATAGGTAT
>JAQURL010000103.1 GCA_028715625.1 Candidatus Margulisiibacteriota bacterium
TTGCTTTCCAGTGAGGAACATTTAAAAAGAAATTTTTTCATGTTGAGAAAACTTTTATCCTGGAAAAATCTGGATTTAAATGAACTGCTGCCTTATCTGCAAAGATTTTGCAGGGAGGCAGGTCAAAATTTCATGTACACATTTATATCAGCTCTGAATGTCTGCGATGACAAAATTAAGCCAACCACTGATTTTGACTCGATTTACGAATACGCCAAAAATCTGCACCTGGTACTGGGAAGCGACAAATTGAGTACTCAGGCTAAAAATGGATTACTTGGAAAAATAGAAAAATTAGACTTTATGGGAGGAAAAGAGGAAATACGCGCCGACATCATATTATTAACAGATGTGGCAATAAGCCTGCACAATGCAAAACGTTACATGTCAGGTAACTCATTTGATAGTCTGAAAGGCCTGGTTTCCGATAACATCATTACTGAAGAAAATAAAAAAATATTTATAGAGAATTTAAAAAGCTTCCCTTCTTTTCCTTTGGAAATATCCCTTACATTGAGCTATAAAAAGACTGAAAACACAGAATTCATGGGAACATACCGGGACCTTGGTTATTTCTCTGCTGTTTCGGAAAAAGAACTTAAAAATTATTGCCAACAATTAAAAGAAATCATTAATATTTTTGAACAAAACAACAACAGGTCAGGTCATTTGCTGGACCTTCACCTGCATATAATGAAGAATCCTATCCTGAAAAATGTAGGAACTGATAAACTTGCCGAGCTTCATAAGGCGTTGTCACCTATCTACGCCACATTAAATAAATTAACACAATTAAATTTCGTCAACCAGATGTCCTGTTTATACAGATCTATCAAACAGACGAACAACTTTGACCAACTATTAAGTGATCTATTAAATTTTCGTGAGGCTTTGGGATTAGCGATGATCAACCTTGATAAATCCTGTTTTACCAGGGAGATGTCTCAGAATTTTGACCAAAAACAAAGTTCCGTACAGAATTTTCTACTACCCTGGATCAACGCTCTGATCAAACGAGACAGCAACGATCGCGGCAGTTACAATTATGACTGGAAAAGCTTATTAAAGCTGATAAGCCTGGCGAGTATAGCCGGAGAACTTGACCTGCTTAAATTCGATCCAGAATATACAGCGGATAAATTGAAAAAATTCTTCACACTAAAGGAATGGGAAACGATCAATAACTATTTACTGCAAAGACAAATGCACTGGCCTGCTGCTTCCTGGCCTGTAAAATATCTGAATAAAAAAACCGAATTAACCATTGATGTCAGTAACATCACCGACAATCTTAATAATATCTGGCATTCAGCGTTCGCCGGCGCTCTGGATGAATTCTCGCCAAAGTTCAGGGAACTGCTAAACAGGGCCCTGGCGCAAAAAAACAGCGCAGAAGGCTTGGAACAATTCCAGAAAGCCCTGTTGTTTTTTACATATCTGGCCAAAGAATTCAGCGGGATCATTAAATCTAATTCCCGGGATGAAATCAACAGCGTGCTTGCTAAAATTTTTGATCTGACCGCTGATTCAGACTTATTAAGCTTAAGCTTAAAAGATATCATTGGAAAAAAACTAGTCAACCCAAAGGATATTGAAGAAATTAAAACTTCATCAAAGCAGGCCTATGAAGAGGCAAGTTTTATTCAAAAACAGTATGCAGTGGCCATGTTCCTCACTAAGATATATGACCCACAATCGGGTGTGGAAAATAAAATAAAGGGTTATGTGGAAGAATTAAAAAAACTGATGCATGACTTCCAGTTCTTCGGTGATATACTGGACATCCCTAATATCAGCAGCTTTAAGGTTTTTAATGAGGCTATAACCAAACTGGGAAAAAATTATAAAAATAATAAAGAAGTGATGAAACTGGTTGAACAAGGTCAAAACCTTCTTGGCGAATTGAAGAGCTTCTTTGAATTCCTGAAACATACCGATAACCGGTTAAAAGGCTGTCTGAAAGCAATAAACGAAGAACAAGCTTATGACGGTTATATCAGCAAGATCAATACCCTGATAAAAACCGACGAACCCATGCGGAATTTGCAGGTAACTCATGAACTGAGCAGCGATCCCTATAAAATATTATCGGTACTGAGAGGAGAATGTCTGGATTTTGTAAAAGGTTCCAATACTGACAAACTGATCAGCATAATCTTGAATCCTACCTTTTTGGTCTCTTACTTTGAGGACCCCGACAAAAAAACTATCTTCAGCAATCTCATACTGCGTCTGGTAGAGCTGAATAAAAAGCAAACTGCGATCCTTGTGGATAAACAATACGGTTATTACGGCACTAACCTGTCCAGCTGGTGGAAAACACTGGAAGATGTTTTTGACATGGCCTCCGAGATGAATGTCCCGGTGATCATACCCCAAAAGTCCATACAAAAAATGAATCTGGGATTACCCGAGACCGCGCAATTATTAAAGGAAACGTTCCCTGCCATAAAAATAAAACAGGGGAATACGTCGCTTGTTTTTTTAGCCGATCTGCCTAATCACGGATATACTGATATTTCTGAGAATGCTCAGGACATGTTATTGATCTATCCGGGCAAACAAGAAACTACGATAGAAACCTCCGTAATATCAAATCCTAAAAAAACAGCCGAATTAATAGATAAAATCAGCGCTTTAAAAAGTACATCCACAAAATCTCAACTATTATATGCGCTAAAGAAACTTATCAATCTGTACAAAGCTCGCTTTCCCGGCCGAACCCTAAAAGTTACGGCAGGTCTGCTCTATAAGTTGGCAAACCCGGATATGGCTTTAGCACATGTAATGTATTCGGCGTTTCAATACCTGATGAACGCAAATGAACTTGGACAAGACTACGATAAAGATACCGATTGGTTCACTATAAGCAGCAGCTCTACTGAGGTCCAGGACTTTCTGGCAAAACAGTTAGGGCAGAATAAAACAATCCTGTCTTTGGGCTTGGGTAAAGGAGTTTTTGAAAAACAGCTGCCGACTGACGGACATAAAGTGTTCGGAATAGATCTGGCCCGGGGACTTTCCAAAGTTGCGTCAAATAACGGAATACAAGTAATAAAAGGTGACGCGCAAAAACTGCCTGAACTGATCGTGAAACACGACCTGCCTGAAAAATATGACCATATTTTATTTATGGAATCACTGGGAGATATGGATGTTCGACAGATGCTGCGAACCGCTGCCGGACATTTGCGGGGAAACGGCACAGTGGAAGTTCTTACCTACCTTCCTCTGCCTGATAATAATATCTCCGAAGCTTACGGCTATGAAAGATTTTTCAGCACAACTTTTCAAAAAATAGCCAATGAATCCGGATTAAAGCTGGATAAACGTTCGACCAGATTCTGGGAATATAACAATTTCAGAGGCACTATGGAACAAAAGAAAAAAGAATCGCGTGACGGCATAGCTTACTATCGTCTGCAAAAAACAGCAAATTCATAAAACTTATATTTATTCTGCAATTTATTATTTCTCCCTACGATAAAAATAATATTGTGAAATCTCGAAGGTAAGGAGCTTTGATGCTATTAAAAATAATTCCGCAAAAAGAACCAAGAGCATTCGTGTTACAAAAAGCGACACTTATGCTTGATTCCGGGATACCTAAATGGATGTTACCTGAAGAGACACAATGGGAGATCAGAAATCTGTTTGAAACCGATTGTTATTCCCAGGATTTATCAAAATTCAAACCCTCTGTATCGGAAGAAGATATAATCGGTTTGGAAGAAAAGGGAGTAGCGCAGGATATAATCAACGGATTACTGACACTTTTTAATACAGGGATTGCGGAAATGGAAATACCTGCGGGAATTTATACGATGAAAATTATGGGAATGGCGAATGAGCTTGGCTTCACTCAACTGGAGATCTGGGTAAGCGGTTTATACAACAGCCATATTTATGCATATTTTATCGACACTACAAATCCGGACAGAGATGTGGAAATAAAAATAGTAAACACTGTCGATTCATGTGATATTTTTAATTTCATGATACCGGGAACAGGAAAACTGGATTATGACGCTCTATACAAAACTACCGAGCAAATAAGAGGAGAGTTGGAACAAGCACTAAGAGCCAGAGGTTTATAGTCAATAACATATTACTCATTTACCCTTATACTCTTATACCCATTTACTCATTTACCCATCTACCCTTATACTATGTTAAATGAAAAAAGTTCTCGTTGTTTTCGGAACCCGGCCTGAAGCCATTAAAATGGCACCGGTCGTATTGGAACTGAAAAAACACCCAAAAAAAATTATTACTAAAGTCTGCGTCACTGCCCAACACAGGCAAATGCTGGACCAGGTGCTACAGATATTTGACATAAAACCCGACTTTGATCTGAATATTATGAAAAAGAACCAGGACCTTTACGATATTACTTCAAGGGTACTGCTGGAAATGAAAAAAGTACTGCAGCATTTTAAGCCTGATCTGGTTTTGGTGCACGGCGATACAACTACCACTTTGGCAACCACACTAGCTGCTTTCTATCAAAAAATTGCCGTCGGTCATGTGGAAGCGGGGCTGCGTACTTATAATCTGTTCTCTCCCTGGCCAGAAGAAGTTAACAGGCAGATAAGCGATCGCATATGCACTTATCACTTTGCTCCGACCGAACAAAATCTGAACAACCTGGCTAAAGAAAATATCCCCCTGAACAATATTCTGGTCACAGGGAATACGGTAATAGATGCCTTGCAGCTTATTACAAAAAAAATAAAAAATAATTCCAAGCTGGAAAAGGAACTGGAAAATACTATCAAGGATTATGGATATAATATTACAAAGCTCAGGGCTCAGGGCTCGGAGCTCGGTGCTCTGAAAAAATCAACTCAACGGCTCAACGATTCAACAACAAAACAACTAATACTAGTTACCGGCCATCGCCGCGAAAATTTCGGTGAAGGTTTTATAAATATCTGTGAAGCTTTAAAAACGATAGCGCTGAAGCATCCGGATATAGATATCGTTTATCCCGTGCACTTGAATCCCAATGTACGCAAACCTGTTTTCGAAATTTTAAAAAATATTAAAAATATTTATCTCATCGAACCGTTGGATTATCTGCCTTTTGTGTACCTTATGAACAAAGCCTGCCTGATCATAACAGACAGCGGAGGCATACAGGAAGAGGCTCCGGGCCTGGGCAAACCTGTACTGGTTATGCGCGATACCACCGAACGCCCGGAAGGAATTGCTGCCGGAACAGTCAGACTCGTGGGTACAAATAAAAATATGATTATTAAAGAAACGGGAAAACTCCTGTCCGACAGCAATGCTTATGAAAAAATGGCTAAAGCTCATAATCCTTATGGAGATGGAAAAGCCAGCCAAAGGATTACAAAATATATTTTAAAAAATATCTGAATTCCTGATACGATAGCATTATCGACCCCGCCCACTCATAATTAACTTGCGCTACTGCTGAAATTTATATAAAATAACTCCATGATAAATAAATATATAGAAAAAGCAAAAGTGCTTCTGGAGGCGCTTCCATATATTCAAAAATTTTCAGGTAAAACTGTAGTAATCAAATATGGCGGCAGTGCCATGGAAGATGAAAAGCTAAAGGAATCCGTTATTACCGATATTGTTTTATTGAAATATGTAGGCATAAACCCTGTAATTGTTCATGGCGGCGGTATTGAGATCACCGAATGGCTTAAAAAAGTAGGAATTGAAAGCAAATTTATTGACGGCCAGCGGGTCACTACCAAAGAATCCATGGAAGTCATAGAAATGGTACTGTCCGGCAAGATTAACAAATCTATTGTCAATTTAATAAACAGCGCCGGAGGCAAGGCAGTGGGCCTTTGCGGCAAAGATGCACAGCTCATTGAGGCTAAAAAATATACAGAACAGGATCTGGGTCTTGTCGGTGAAATAACTAATATAAATGCGGACATTATCAAAATTCTGGAGGAAAGCGGACACATACCAGTTATATCCTCAATAGGATTTGATAAACAAGGGAACAGTTACAACATCAATGCCGATTATGCCGCTACCGATATCGCTATCGCTCTGCAAGCCGAAAAACTGATAGTATTATCTAATGTTGATGGCATTCTGGATAAGGATAAAAACCTGATAAAACAATTAACTCAGGTTGAAATCAAACAAAAAATAAAAGATACAACAATCAGCGGCGGAATGATCCCAAAAGTAAATTCACTCTTGAAAGCAATCGAAAATGGTGTGCATAATGTGCATATCATCAGCGGTGTGATTGAACATTCGATCCTTCTGGAACTTTTTACCGACTACGGGATCGGCACAATGATTAAAAGTTAACTTAACAAAAGGTATTTTAATATGAAAAAAAGAGATTTTTTATCTTTAGTTGATCTATCCGCAAAAGAAATTAATTCCATTCTGGAATTATCGCAAAAGCTCAAAAAGGAAAAGAAAAACAAAAAAATACTGGAAGGCAAAGCGTTTGGCCTGATCTTTGAAAAACCCAGTACCCGAACATATGTTTCCTTTGATATAGCAATCAATGACCTGGGTGGGCACTCAGTTACGCTACCCGTAACATCACTTGG
>JAQURL010000104.1 GCA_028715625.1 Candidatus Margulisiibacteriota bacterium
AAAATCAGAGTATAAGTTTTTTGATATCTTCGGGTGACAAAAGTTTGCCCATGGATTTGACGACCCCGTCCACTACCAGCGCGGGTGTGGCCATTACTCCAAATTCCATAATCTTGTTCATCTCGGTAACCTTTTCTACTGTCGCGTTTACACCTGAAAGAGCCAGGGCTTTTCGGGTATTTTCTTCCAGCTGTTTGCATTTGGGACAACCTGAGCCTAAAATTTTAATTATCATATTTTACCTCCGCTTTATTTTATATCTATCAAACCGGTATTTTTGCATAACGCATGTTCGACCTGGATTGTCGTATGAATAATTCCATGTTTTTCCCTTAAGAGTTTTTCAATGGCGCAAAGCAATTCATTGACATCACACATGGTTAATTCTTCCCCTACATTAATATGCCCTTCCAGATGGATGTCCTTTTCCGTTAAACTCCAGACATGTACATGATGTATATCCTGCACACCTTTAATAGCCGATATATCGGCCTGAATCCGGCTAAGGTCAACAGACTTCGGTACATTATGCATCAGAATTCCGATAGCTTCCCAGAGAATACTGTAGCCTCCGAACAGAACATAAGCGCTGATAAGCATAGAAAAAACACCGTCTATCCAATAAACCTGAAACATTATCACCAGAATGGCACCAAAAACAACCGCTACTGAAGACAAGGCGTCCATAATCAGGTGCAGATAGGCGGAACGAATATTAAGGCTATGCTCAGCGTCACCTTTTAGCAAAACAACACTCAGGACATTGGCAACCAGACTGATCAGAGCAACAATCATCATCAGCCGGCCATGAATAACTACAGGATTTAATAAACGAACAAAGGCTTCCTTAAACAGGTACAAGGATGTTACCAGCAATATTGAGGAATTAAGCAAAGCGATCAAAACCTCGGCGCGTTTGTAGCCGAAGGTCATGGATTCGTTATTTTCTCTTTTTGCCAAACGCATACCCACAAAACTCGCCAGCAGCGAAAAGGTATCACTGACATTGTGCAAGGCATCGGATAATAGAGAAATACTCCCTGAAAACACTCCGCCGATGATCTCTACCACAGAGATAATCAGATTGAGCAGAATAGAAAAAATTAATCTGGGCTCACTCCCGTTGCTGCGCGTATGATGATGTTCATGCTCGTGAATATGGCTGTGTTGACTCATAAAATATAAATATCAGCTACCTTTCACCCAGATATTTCTCGAAAACCTCTTTGTTCCAATTCATTTGTGTGGCCGCGGCCTGGGTGGAAACTATGAGCAGAGTCTCGGTTATCTCTTGTCTTGAAGCCCCCGCAGCCAGAGCCTTCTTGAGATGGCTGTGTGTACAATGTTCACAGCGAAAAACTGAAGCCACCGCGAACTTGAGAAGTTCCTTGGTCTTGGTATCCAGTGCACTATCTTCATTGCTAACTGCTTTTAAATTTTCCAGAGCGTCGCCAATTTTTGAATCTTTAACATACCAGGGTTTTTCACTTAGCATAATTTACTCCTTTAAAAAATTTTACTGCTTTAATGTATTACCATATTAAACACATACCCGATAAAAATAATAGTTAAAGTCATTATTCCGATAAAAACTGCCAGAAGCTGCGGCTTAAGAACCTTCCTTAAAATAATCATCTCAGGCAGGCTGAGCGCGGTTACAGCCATCATAAAGGCCAGAGCCGTACCCATTTGCATGCCCAGTCTGGTTAATTCTTTGACAATGGGAATTACTCCGGCAGCGTTTGAATATAACGGAATACCTATCAGAATAGCTATAATAACGGCGAAAGGATTATCTTTTCCCGCGTATCTGGTGAGAAGTCCCGCAGGCGCCCAACCATGCATTATCGCGCCAACAGCTATACCCAGAACAACATAAAGCCAGATTTTTTTTAAAATATCACCGACATATTTAAGGGAATCATTAATTCTTTGTTCCCAGGAAAGCTTGATGATATCCGCGCTGCCAACTTTGATTTTATAAACATAGTCTTCCACATATTTTTCCAGCTTCAGCCTGCCGATGACAATCCCGGCAAAAATGGCGCTCACCACTCCGGTAGCAATATACAACAAAGCAATCTTCCAGCCGAATAAGCCCCAGAGCATTATTAAAGCCACTTCATTAACCATGGGTGAGGATATGAGAAAAGAAAAGGTAACCCCCAGCGGAATGCCGGCTTCTACAAAACCGATAAATACTGGCACAGCCGAACAGGAACAAAAGGGAGTGACAATTCCCAGCAAGGCGGCAAAAATATTCCCCAGAAATCCTCTGGCTTTTCCTTCGCCCAGCAGTTTCCTGGTCCTTTCGGGCGGGAAAAAACTACGAATAAGGGATACTATAAATATTATTATGGAAAGCATCAAAAATATTTTCGCAGTATCATAAAAGAAAAAATTTATGGCGCTTGTGTAGTGAACTGAATCCAGGGTTTGAGGATTAAGACGGGCCAGATTAAAAAACCATTTCAAAGCAGAAGTTGCACCCCAACTCATTAACCCCGCAAAATGTCCCAATATCCGGTCTATGGCTCCGAACACAGTTAACTCCTTTTTCCGGATGCTCCGGTTTCGCTAATTCCGATAATACACTTGCCTCTGGTACACAGTTTCAGCCTTTTTTTCAGCTGCTTAATATCAGTTGAAAAATGCTTGTTTGGTATGGCGGCAACAAGCTCAAGCAAGGCATCCAGAAAAGCATCTTTTTTAGCGGGAAAGGAGTATAAAATATATTTCCCGTCCCTTGTTTCCTCAAGAATTTCCGCGTTCTTTAACTCTTTTATATGCCGGGATATGGTGTAAAAAGGCATTTGCAGGGAATCGACAATTTCACAAACACACAATTCCCTGTTGGCCTCAATAATCACTTTTAATATCCTGATTCTGGTTTGGTCGCCAAGGCACTTTAATTTCTTTAAACAGGTTTTCATTTATACCCCGCAATTATTTACTCATTTGCGCTTATATGCAAATATAGTACGCTTCCAGGGGAATGTCAATAAAATTTCGTCTTTCCGGCCTGGCTGGCTGTGCATAAATTTGAAGGGAACGGGTTAATTGCCAAGCCCGAGGAGTAAAGCTATTCTGTAAACAATAAATGACGAGATCCAGGCAACCGAAAGCGCGTAAACAGAGTATATGCCTACCCATTTCCAGGCTCCTGACTCTTTTTTGAAAACCATAATGGTAGCGATACAGGGGATGTAGAGCAGAACAAAGACCATTAAAGATAAGGCCGCAGCTTTGCTGAATCCAGGGTCGTGCCTGAGTCTGGTGGCCAGATTTACCGATTTTTCATCTGCTTCACCCAGCGAGTAGATGGTACCCAGGGTTGAAACAACTACTTCTTTGGCCGCCAAACCACTGATAAGCGCTACTCCGATTCGCCAGTCAAACCCCAGGGGTTTGATGAGCGGTTCGATCAGTTTTCCTGCTTTACCTGACGCTGAATACTCTAATTGTCTGGAAGCTTTATTGTTTTCAAGTTTTTGTATGGCCACGGCTTTTTGACCGGATGACAAGGTTATTGAATTGTTTACCTGTTGTTCACTGGTGCCGGTTTCCACGCTTATTTTCGCGCTTTGCGGATAATTGCTGGCTAACCAGATGATGAGTGACGCGAGTAAAATTGTAGTGCCTGCTTTTTTAATATACATTTGAGCTTTGAGCAGTGACTGGATCAATATTGATTTTATTGTAGGCAAGCGGTACACGGGGAGTTCCATAACAAAAGGTTCCGAACATCCTTTTAATATAGTGGATTTAAGTAATCTGGCCGATATTATAGCGATCAGAACCCCGAAAATATAGATAGCGAACAGGACATTCCCTGCCATAGCCGGCGGAAAAAAAGCGCTGATCAACAAGACATATACAGGAAGCTTGGCACCGCAGCTCATGAAGGGAATGATCATCATGGTTACCAATCTGTCTCCCCTGTTTTTTAAAGTCCTGGTAGCCATCAAAGCCGGAATGGAACAGCCGAAACCTGTAATCATGGGCAGGAATGATTTACCATGCAGGCCGACTTTATGCATGACCTTATCTATGACAAACGCTGCTCTGGCCATGTATCCTGTGCCCTCCAGAAAAGACAGGGCAATGAAAAGCAGAATGATATTTGGCAGGAAAACCAGCACTCCGCCCACACCGGCAATAATACCGTCAACTATAATTGACCTCAGAAATCCTTGAGGCAAAACAGCGCTTACGCTATTGGCCAACCACTTAAAAAAGAATTCAATCCAGCCCATGGGAGCTTCCCCTAATTTAAAAGTAAACGAAAATACGCACCACATGATCAAGAGAAAAATAGGGATCCCCAATACTCTGTTGATCAGAACGGAATCTATACGTTCGGTGACAGATTTTTTCTTCCGGGCGGAAATAACCATGGTCTCACGCAAAGCGCCGCGAATAAAAGAATTACGGTCATCGGTTATCGCTGTTTCCAGGTCCGGCTCTTCGGGGCTGTCTTGTTCGGAACTTGAACCATGTAATATTTTCAGAGCTTTTATCCAGATCGGGTAATCTTTTATCAGATTATAGACCTGTGTATCGTTTTCCAGCAGTTTTATCGCCAGCCAGCGCACAGGGTATTTGCCGGAAAGCTGCGGCTCCTGCTCCAGAAGTTTTTCGAGAGCATCTATTTTACCCTCTATCTGTTCACTAAATACAACTTTATTTTTGGCAATAATTATATCGTGCTCATAAACGCGAACGATATGGTCGAGAAGCGATTTAAGGCCGGTTTTCTTTACAGCCGAAGTCGGCACAATATGTGAGCCCAACAGATTCTGCAGCTGTTTAATATCTATTTTTATTCCGGCTTTCTCTACCTCATCAAACATATTTAAAGCCAGGATCAGATTGGTTTTCAGTTCCATCAACTGTACAGTGAGATATAAATTTCTTTCCAGACTGGTACCGTCCACAACATTAACCACAACATCGGGTTTTTTTTCGATGATAAAATTTCTGGTTATTACTTCCTCGGGAGAATAGGCTGTAAGGGAATATGTTCCGGGAAGGTCAATGAACCTGATGCTGTAACCCTTATGAATAACAGTACCCTCGTATTTTTCAATGGTAACACCTGCCCAGTTCCCGACTTTCTGGTTGGTACCGACCAGTTCATTAAACAGAGAGGTTTTGCCACTGTTCGGGTTCCCGGCAAGCGCTACGACAATTTCTTTTTTTTTAATCATTTCAAGCGCCGCATCCTTCCTGTCCGTCGCTCTGCCTGCGCCCTGGCAAGCCCATGGGTTTTCCATCGCCAAGTTCACCGATCCTGATAACATAAATATTAGCGGCTTCTTCTTTTCTTAAAGAAAGATTAAAACCTTTCAGGAATATTTCTATGGGGTCGCCTAACGGCGCTACTCTGAGGATCTTGATATGTGTACCCCTGCATACTCCCATATCCAGCAACCGGCGACGTATTTCTCCGACTGCCGAAACACGCACTATTTCCGCTTTATCACCTTTTTTTAAATTCGTAAGAGCTGTTTCCATATAAATATTTTCCGGTTTGTGCTTCCAAATTAGGCTTGACTAATTAGTCATACCTAATTTAAACTATTATTTGATAGCTGTCAATATAAAAGGAACGAAAAAATCATGAAACTCAGTACTGCCATGGAAGATTATCTGGAAGCGATCCTCATGATCCGCAACACAGGTGAAAAGATCAGGGTTAAAAGCCTTGCGCAACGCTTAAACATTAAGCCGCCGTCTGTTATCGATATGCTGAAAAATATGGCGAATAACGGTTATGTGGTACACGAATCAAGGGGAGATATCCAGCTGACAAAAACAGGGTCCAGGATAGCCGGAAAAATAAAAAAAAGGCACGAATTATTAACAAAATTTTTTCATGAAATTCTGGGACTGGATATAAAAACAGCCAATATCGATGCCTGCAAAGTTGAGCATTTTCTGAGCAGAAAAACCTGCGAGCGTTTAGTTGAGTATATGGATAGCATAGAAAAACAGACTTCTTAAAAGGTGAA
>JAQURL010000105.1 GCA_028715625.1 Candidatus Margulisiibacteriota bacterium
GTCCATGCATTTGCACCTTCGTAATAAACAAGATAATTCTCGTATTTCATAAATTTTGCAAATGGAAGTAAGAGTTTGTTCCCCCAGACGAACATTATGGGAATACAGGCAAGCATGCAAAACAGATATTTCTTTGTTATTTTCTTGTTTGCCAGAAAATAAAACGGGAAAAAAAAGATAGAGGATTTATGTATGGTAAAAGTAATCAAGGTAAGCAGTAAAAACGGAAGGAATCTTCTCTTTTTTATAAATTCATATCCCAGAAAAACAACCAAAGTAGTGGCTATTGTCTGCCTGATCGCTGTTAATGTAATAGAATAAAACACCGTTGAATAAATCAGGAAACTTATCACCGGTTCTGACGAATTTCTGTATATCCATATTCCGAGGGGCACGGTAAAAATCAACGCGATAATGATAAGATAGACCTGGTAATTTGTTGTGAATATCTGGACAAATTTTTCAAATAAATAATAACCCGGATCGTTCCCAACTGCACCCCTAAAAAGAACATCTATGAAATTCCTCCATAGTTCTTTCCATGTCTGATACATTCGGACATCAAAACTATGTATCTTGTAAGAATAGGTATCAGGTCCTATACTTATGTGTCTTAGCCCGGATAATAAAACCCATTGTGAGGATGCAAGAATACAGAACAGTTTTTTGTTCCTTCTTTCCGGGACGCCGTAAAGAAAAAGAGCTCCGGAAAGCATTATCAAAAAGATATTAATCAGGTATATCGTCATATATTCCGCCCTTTTCCTGAAATTTCATGATATAACCTAAAATAATCTTTGATCCTGTTCTCCATATTAAAGTTTTCTTTCGCAAAAGCAATACAGTTGCCTGTATAATATTCTTTGCCGTTCCGGTATACCTGCGATATGGCATCAAAAACAGCATTAATATCATTCGCTTCCACAACATATCCGCATCCTTTTCCAATCAATTCCGGGTTAGCGGTTGAATTGATTACGATTGCAGGGGTACAGCAGGCAAGCGCTTCCGCAGTCACTTTTCCGAACGTTTCTTCAGGAGAGAAATTCACGAACACGTCTGCCATTGAATAATACTGAACAAGTTCATTGACATTATGGGTCTCTTGAATATGAATTATGTTTTGATGTAACCGCACATGACCCTTTATACTGCCTACCAATACAATGCGCATATGTGCCGGGATACTATCAGCCAATTCAATGAATTTATCTAATCCCTTTGCACTACTCCATATGCTGGCAACACCTAATATAACAAAATGATTCTCTAAACCCAGCTTCCGCCTCAATTCATCAGTACCAACAGGTTTAAAAATTTTCAGGTCAATCCAGTTATATATCCGTGTTATTATTTTTGCTGAAGAGAGAAAAGATTTTCTCGCCTCATTTGTCACCCAATCAGATACCCCGACAACTGCCAACCTTGGTATCTTCTTGAACCATGCTTTTTTATCATGGTACATTCTCCTGCACCGGTCAAAAAACCATGTCGGGTTGGTCCGATTCTCATTTGGACACCTGATACATTCCTTCTGCCATTGGAAACAATTGTTCATCGTATAATAAAAGCATCTACCTGTATAAAACCAGCAGTCGTGCAGGGTGAGAATAATGGGTATATCATTCTCCGCAAGGTAGGCAAGCAGAATTCCCAGATTAATATAATTACTGTGCAGATTGTGCAAATGTACGACGTCAGGCTTAATTTTCTCTATGTAATCCAGGAGTTTTCTTGTGCCTTTCCCGGAAAAATATGCCTGCATACCGGATATCCGGGAAAATAATGCATGTAATTTCCTCTCCCATTTTGTTCCAATTCTGTATCCCTTTTCATAAGGAACTCCGGACGCATAGGCGATGTACCCCTCCTGCCCATTTTTATTCAGGTACTCCGCTATTTCAACACAGATACGGCCTGTACTCCTTATCCCATTTACTGCATTAATCTGTAATATTTTCATTTTTATTTTTACCTGCCAAGTTGGTTAAATCTTTATACAGGTTTTTTTGAATTATGTCTATCTGATGATTGCGCTTCCCGCATTCCCACGCTTTTTTTGCATATTCAAGCAAGATTTCAGGGTTCTTTATAATAGAGCCCAGCACAGTGCCGATTTTCTCATAGTTATCAATGCATATGGCCGCATCCTCCTTCTTCAAATACGCATAACCCGAATGCCGCGCCCAGCTGATTACCATCACCGCACAACCGCTTGCGAGACAATCAATAATTTTAGTTGAAAACGAAAGTCTTGTCGTCAACCTGTTTTGCAGGTCCAGCGCTTCAACATGTAGAGCAATATCGGCGTTTTGATAAACTTTTCTCAATTCTTCTTCCGGAACCGCTCCCATCAGAAAAGAATTTTTATTGTCGTCCAGCATTTTTTTTTGTCTGGCGGTTATTCTGTCTTTTGTATATATATCAAGCGTCATTTTCGTTCCGTCTTTATTTATTTTTTTCAATGCTCTGTTAATCTCAACGAGGGTTCTCCATCTCTGACAATATAATTTACCTGCGTAGATTATCTTAATCGGGCTGTTTACGCTCTTTTTAATCTGTACCCCGTTGAAATCGGCGCATTTTTTTAAAATGCCTGCGTCAATATTAAAGTTATTTTTATATTCCTGCAACTGTTCCGAGGACAGAGTATAGTATTTAGAATAAACAGGCATTGTTTTTCTAATATCCTTCCTTACTAAAAACCGCCTAATCCAGTAAACCAGCGAAAATCTTAACTGCTTCAACGAATACTCATCGTCTCCGGTAAAAGCAACCATCGGTTTGCCGGACAATTCGTATATTTTTCTCTCCAACCGTAACATTTTCCTTGTGGCATACCGCGGGCAGAAAACCACATCCGGCTTGAATTCAGATATAAATTGTTTCAACTTCCCTTCGTCGTACCTGCCTGTTAACCATATCCAGTCCCTGACTGCCCTGGCGGGTTCCGACACAATTGATTTCATCAATGAGACAATTTTCTTGTTTTCTTCATTTTCAGGCACATCGCCGTCAGAGCCGCGGATGCCATTGAAGGTTTCAAATGTCCTTCCCGCTTTTTCACCTCCAAAAATACTCTTCAGCATCATCCTGTCGGTTAATTGAAAGTATTTCCAGCAGCACTTATTACCGGGAATGCCCGAACTGCAATATATCTGGGCAAATTCGGCATTAAATCCTTCAAACCAGTTTGACAGAACGTTTTTAGGATGAACCGCATCGTTCCAGACCTCGTCGGTAATCAACAGAATTTTTAACCTGTCATCCATTTATAAACCCCTGAATTTACTTTCTGAGACGTAAAAAGTTCACGGCAAAAGAACATGCATCCGGACATGTTCTGAAAAGAGTGAACATCAACTTATACTTCAGCGGTGTAATCTCATTTTTAACGCTTTTGTTATACATGTGATTGTATAAGAGTAATATCTGTCTTCTATCATTTGTGTTTTTCCTGTCTTTTTTGCAACGGATATAAAAAAGCATCAGCGAGAGACAAAAATATTCATAAGACAGTTCCAGGAGAGATTTTTCCTTATCTCTGAAATATTCCAGTCTCTTTTCAAGTATATCTATAAAATCCGTTGATATGAAATGCTTTGTGTTCCTCATTATACTCACGGGCGTCTGGAAATAATAATACAGTTTTTTACCGGTAATAGCTATTCTGCTGGCCTTGTAAACGATACGGTAGGTCATTGCCTCATCCTCATACGTTTTCCCGCAAGGGAACCTTTCATTATTAAAGAGCCCTGATTTGTAAAGGCGGCCACATACCCCGGCGCGCACTCTTCTGCTAATCAAAGCATCCACCTTATTATAAACATCATTTTTGCCTTTAACAAGAATGCCGTTAAAATTATCCGACATGCCCTTAACGTATGCACATTGCGCGATTTCACATTGGCCGTTTATGCACATCTCATATAAAATTTCCAGGCAGTCCGGATGTAAAAAATCATCACTGTCAACAAAACTGACAAATTCCCCGTTCATTATATCCAGTCCAGCGTTGCGCGCCGAAGATGTGCCGCCGTTCATCTTATGAATAACCTTAATTCGTTCATCCGCCATGGCATACCCGTCGCAAATTTCAGGGCATTTATCAGATGAACCGTCATCCACCAGTATAATTTCTGTATTTGAATATGTCTGCACTCTGATGCTTTCTATACAGCGCGCCAGGTATTTCTCAACATTATATACAGGCACAATAACCGATATAAGGGATTTATGCATTTTCATCCACTATAATTCTCATATATATTGCGCATAACCGTAAGCGTATTTTTCACATCAAACTTTTTAACCGCATTGACGTTGTGACTACCCATTTTTTCCCTGATTTCCCTGTTATTCATTAACGTATCAATCGCTTTCCCGAATCCGTCAGCGTCGTCTGGACTACAGTTGAAGCCCGTTACTCCGTCAACCGCGTACTCAGTAATTCCGCGGATGTTTGACGCAATTAGCGGCAGACCACAAGCCATCGCTTCCAGAGCCGCTATGCCGAGTCCCTCGCGGAGCGAAGGAAAAACGAAGACATCCGCTGATTTGCAGATTTCGCCTATATCCCTACGGTAATCCAGTAACCTTACCTGTTCCCGCAATCCTAATTTTTCTGCCAGCTTTTTCAAGTAACTCTCAAGGGACCCGTTTCCACAAATCAGGTAGTAAATACTGGTGTTCTTAAGTTTGGAGAGGGCGCGTATAATAACCTGGTGATTTTTGTTTTTATTCAATTCCCCCACTGAAAGTAAAACAAAAGAGTCTTCCGGCAGGTTCAATTCACGCCGTTTTGCCATTTTATCAACAGTTATCCCGCCAAAACTCTCTGTGTCAAGTCCGACGCCGGGGATATATTCAACCCGTACCGCTTTTAATGTCTTTATGGCTCTTGCATAGTCCTCTTTATTTATGGTAATAAGTACATCCGTATATCTTGCCAGCCATTTTTCCACAGGATAATATAGCAGCCAGTTCTTAAGAGGTGCGCCCCTGTAAAAATGAAACCCGTGGGCGGTATAGAAGACTTTTGTACCCTGTTTTCTGGTTCTTCTCGCCGCCAGTCTTGTAATTACTCCTCCCACAGGCGTATTGCAATGGATGACATCATACCGATTTTCATAAATTATTTTTTTTAACTGCCTGTACGCGGTTATATTGCTTTTACTATAAGGCGACCGGGTGAACGGTATGTCATAGACTTTATGAGGACCGTTCAGCCGTAAACCTTTTTTTTCAATAAGATTATTTTTTGCCGCTACGTGTATCTCGTAACCGTTTTTGCGCAGCATATCTATCAAGGGCAGATGAAACCGAGCAATATGACTCTGAACGGTTGCAGTCAATAGAACTTTTTTCATTGCTCTCATAATTTCCTTGCAGAGGCTCCAACATAAGTTCCGGGTTCAGTTATATCCTTAACCACCACAGCACCTGCACCGATTATACAGTTACTGTAATGTATTAGCTTCAAAAAGTCAACTTTATCCCCACGTGTTGCAAATTCATTCAGCAAGTCAGTATAAATGTTATGCATATTTAATGTTTCTATATTACACAATGTAAGAAAAAGAATATTCATATTGATATTATCTTCTGTATTCAGGGAAAAAATTACTGTTTTCCTCAAAATTCTCTTTCTTTATACGCATATCTGTAAGTGTTTTATATTTCTCTTTATCAAAAATTTTTTTTCCGATATAAAAATCACACATACCGTTTGGAGAAAAACTTCTCTTATACTTAAAAATACCATCGTCTCCACCATACCCACCACCCAAGATGAAATTCTTAAGTCCTTTTTCCTTAGCCCACTTAATAATTTCGTATTTCAAAAAGTCGTTGGGGCGCATATGGAAGAAAACATGGTCAGTACCACCCAAAAACGAATAGCAGTTTTCGCTTCCGTATAAGACAAGTTCAGTCGAGATGACAGAACCTTCATTCAGAACGTGTAAATAGATATAATTGCCCGTCATAC
>JAQURL010000106.1 GCA_028715625.1 Candidatus Margulisiibacteriota bacterium
CGGTTTCCAAATCGCGGAAATAAGTTTCACCTTCGTTTTCAAATATCTCGCTGATTTTTCTGGCTGCTGTTTTTTCCAGTTGTTCGTCGCTATCAATAAAAGTATAACCGGATAAATGTTTGGCAAGCGTCAGGCCAACAGTAGTTTTACCGCAACCCATGAAACCTGTTAAAAAAAGATTTTCAGGCCTCATGCACGGTCCTGAACAATAAATATTTCTTTCAGACCTTTTTCCGCCAATTGATATAAAGCGTCAAATTCTTTTTTATCAAATGCTTGTTTTTCCGCTGTGCCCTGAATTTCCACAATCTTTCCGGATTTGGTCATGATGATGTTCATATCCGCGTCCGCTCCTGAATCTTCTTCATAGCACAGGTCAAGCATGGCCTGGCCTTTAACAATTCCTACGCTGACCGCGGCAATTTGTTCCCGCAGGGGACTGCTGATCAGCTTACCGGCTTTGATCAATTTATTTATCGCGTCGCGCAACGCGATATATGCGCCGGTAATAGAAGCTGTACGCGTACCTCCGTCGGCCTGAATTACATCGGCATCTATGGTAATTGTACGTTCTCCCAAAGCTGATAAATCAACGGCCATGCGTAGTGCTCTGCCGATAAGGCGCTGTATTTCCATAGTCCTGCCTGACACCTTGAAACGTTCACGTTTAATTCTTTCATTGGAGCTTCCCGGAAGCATGTTATATTCAGCAGTAAGCCAACCTTCACCCTTACCTTTTTGATGGGGTGGCACACCGTCTTCGATAATAGCTGTCACAATTACTTTTGTATTTCCGCATTCAATAAGTACTGAGCCGGCTGGATAATCCAAATATCCTCTGGTAACTTTAATCCTTCTTAAATCGCTATTTTTTCTTTTATCAATCCTTGCTGTCACTTTCCACCTCTTCTTCTTCGATTTCTGCATAATGTGCTGTTTTCTGTATACGGTCCCTGCTCACATCTACAATGGTATCAAGTTTCAGGAGCTTTCTCTTGAATTTCGCAATGGTCAGTTTTAAGTTCTGTAAAACCTTGTCTGCATAATCATCAATTTCATTTTTTATGTCCTGCGCCTGTTTTTTAGCCTGAGAAACAATATCCCTGGCCTCATCATTAGCTTCATAACGGCTTTCAATATTCTGCTGTAAAAAAGCTGGTTGTTTGGCACTACCTGTTTCATCCTGTTCCAGCCTGGATTTAAGTATTTTATATTTTTCATTAATCATTTTACGAATAACGTCCAGACTATCCATAATTTCTTCTTTATCAATAATCGCTTCGTTTTTGGCTAAAAACATACCATGTCGAGCATTTAATATCTTTGTTTCCAACTCATCCAGCAGATCAAGAATTTCCATGTTTGGCAAACCTTTCTTTCAAAAGCATTGAAACGTGTTCAGGCACAAGACCGGTTATATCACCGTTAAACCTGGCCATATCTTTAACAATTGATGAACTCAGGTAGGAATATTTGTAATCAGTCATCAAAAAAACAGTCTCGATATCCCTGTCCATTCTTCTGTTGGCCAGTGCCAGTTGAAATTCATAATCAAAGTCAGAAACAGCGCGTAATCCCCTGATAATAACCTGTGTATTTTCTTTTTTGCAAAAATCTATAAGCAGGCCTTTAAAAGATTTTACAGTAAGATTTGGAATATTCAATTCGGAAATCAGTTGCACCCTTTCCTTCATGCTGAAAATCGGATGCTTGGTCTCGCTTTCTGAAACACCAACTATCAAACGGTCGAATATACGCAAAGCACGTTTAATAATTGAAATATGACCATTGGTTATGGGGTCAAAACTTCCGGGATAAATAGCTACTTTTTCCATTTATTTAATGTTCCTGAAACAGATTATTTGAGACTGACCATATTGATAGGTCTTGATTAATTCAAAATTCCGGGAATTCTCTACTTCTTTATCCGAATTTTCAGCCTCAAATAAGAGTATTCCGTCAGCTTTAAGTATATCAAATTTAGATATTGATAACAACAATTCATTTTTGCCTTTGTAGCCATATGGCGGGTCGATAAAAATAATATCAAACTGTTCCTGCTTTTTGCCCAGAATTTTTACAGCGTCTTCAGCTCTTTTTTTATATAAAAACAAATTCCCCAGTTTCAATCTGGTTTTATTTTTATAAGCAATATCCAGTTGAACATCAATGGCTACTGCCTTATCAACTCCACGACTTAAAGCCTCTATACTCATTGCAGCAGAACCGCAGAATAATTCCAGGAACTGCGCCCCGTCAATTCTGTCGCCCAAAATGGAAAACACCGCTCCACGCACTTTGGATGTTGTCGGTCTTATCCTCTTGCTTTCATAATCCAACGCCATCCCTTTATATTTACCGGCGATAACGTGCATCAGTTCATTCCCTGACTGCCTACAAAGAGATGAGGTTTGCTTTTCAGTGTACTAATAACTTGCTTGTATTTGGAGTTTTTATAATCTTCGGCTATTTCCGCGGCCATTTGCTTGGTTTCCAGAAGTATCTTTTCATCTTTAATCAGATTCGCCACATACATCGTAGGCAAACCACTCTGCTTGGAACCGAAATAATCCCCGGGGCCACGCAGCTGCAAATCAATTTCAGCAAGGTAAAAGCCGTCTGTTGACTGCACCATGGCACCCAGTCGGGCTTTGCCGGGTTCGGTACGAGTCTGGCTCAGTAAAAAACAAACCGAGGGTTTGTTGCTGCGCCCTATACGCCCGCGCAACTGATGTAACTGCGACAGGCCGAAACGTTCAGCGTGCTCTATGACCATTACCGTAGCATCCGGCACGTCCACACCGACTTCGATAACAGTCGTGGAAACCAGTACGTCCAGCTCCCGGTTACGAAATTTTTCCATAATGGAGTCCTTTTCCTTCTGCTTCATTTTACCATGCAGTAAACCTATCCGATGTTTCGGCAGTAAATTTTTAGCGATATGTTCTTTACCTTCGGTTGCCGCTTTCAAATCTATTTTTTCCGATTCTTCCACCAAAGGGAAAACCCAATAAACCTGATTACCCTTTTTGATTTCTTCCTTAATAAAGTCCAGCGTTTCTTTATTCAATTTTTTTAACCAGACAGTTTTAATCGGCGTTCTACCCGGCGGCATTTCATCGAGAATAGATTTATCCAGGTCACCGTAAAGAGTAAGCGTAAGTGTACGCGGAATAGGGGTGGCCGTAAGTACCAGTAAATCTATGGTCTCCCCGCTTTTTTTCATCAGAGCAGACCTCTGCAATACTCCGAAACGATGCTGTTCATCGATAATAGCCAAGCCCAGATTGGAATATTTTACCTTTTCCTGGATTACAGCGTGAGTTCCTACTATAACTTGCGCATTCCCTGCGGCAATCAGGTAATGTTTACGGATCTTGCTGGATTCTTTCAGGCTGCCGACCAGCAGTTCGACATTTATGCCCAGAGGCAATAAATATTTAAGCATCTTCTGATAATGTTGATGGGCCAGAATTTCAGTTGGTGCCATAATAGCAACCTGATAATCGTTCTCCAGAGCAACCAGAATGGCGGCCATGGCCACTTCAGTCTTTCCAGCTCCCACATCACCCTGCACCAGCCTGTTCATGGGCTTGTCAGACTGCATGTCTTTTCTGACATCATCTATAACCCGTATCTGCGCTCTGGTCAAACGATAAGGAATGCTGTCAAAATACTCCCTGGATATAGTGTTTTTAAATTTAAAAGCTATACCTTTTTCCCTGATTGAGATTAAAGACCTGCTGATCGCCAGAGAAAGCTGCAAATAGATGAAATCTTCGAATATCAAACGTCGTTTAGAGCTTAAATAAGCCTTTTCATCTCTGGGATAATGATACTGACCGATAGCTTCTCGCAAAGAGACCAGATTGTATTTATCTAGAAGTTCCTGGGGAAATGGGTCTGCGACCTGTGGCAGTTCCATTTTCAAAGCTCTGCCCACAATCGCTCTCAGCTGTTTTTGATAAATCCCGCTGGTTAAGGGATAGACCGGGACAACCCTGTTGATATTGGTTTCATCAACATATTCATATTCAGTAACCTTGATAGTTTTAATCCGGTTTACAAAGTCATACTCGATTTTGCCATGAATAAAAATCGGGATTTCGGTTTTCAGGATTTTTTTCAAAAAGGGCTGATTAAACCAGATACACTTTATTTCGCCTGTTTCATCATAAAGAAAGGCCTGCAGCAAGAGGTACTTGCCTTTTCGAATCTCTCTGATGCTGCGTAGCTTTCCTGTGGCGAACTCATCCTGGCCCGGAACAAGCTTGAAAACAGGCTTAATATATCTTCGGTCCTGATAAGCGGCAGGGAAAAAAGTAAGAACATCCCGGGTATCGGCAAGATTTAACTTTTTCAGCTTGGCGGCCACTGCCGGGCCGACACCTTTTATAAACTGAATATCCATAATTTATTAGGTATTATATTCAACATTCCTTAATCGAGTAAACAATTTTTAACCGTATATACTCGACGCAAAATGAAATTTTGTCGAGGCGCCAAGGAGCGAACAGCGGAAGTGTACTTAATAGTACATTGAGCTGCGAGCGACGCAGGCAACAAAGACGAAAACCATTTTTGCTAAGAGTATATTATTTATCTTCGGTCAATCCCAACGCCTCATTTAAAATTTTGCTTAATTCCTGAGCCAAGACCTTGGGGACTTTTATAGTAAAAAACTCTTCAGCATCAGCCGCATGCTCCTTGTTCAGCCAATCTGTTTTTTTAAAAATAAACTTAAACGCACTGCGATTTACCCGTTTGGACACTTCTTTAGTTTGATTCTTTATAGTTTTTTTCATGTCCCTGATTAACTCTTCTTCATCTGTAACAATAGCTTCGGTTTCAGCTTTCGGTGGTGCTGTCTCCGATTCGGCTATCTGCTCTTCCTTGTTTTTATCATCCTGCACTTTTTCCGCTACAGCCTGGACTGCAGATTGCATTTCAGCCATAGATCCCGGTTGAGGAGTAAAGCCAAGTGTCTGATTACTTTTTGTGCTTGTTTTTGTAGTAATATTTTCTATAGGAGGACGGCCCTGTGTTCCCTGCGGAGGTATGGCTGAAATCGACGAACTTGGAACATTTGGTGTTACCGGCTGGTCAGCATTTTTTGTATTTATATTCGGAATAATTTTCGGACCGGTCTGGACTACAGGTTTTGTTTCCATGAATATAATTATACATAAAAACCTCAAAAGATAAACACTCTTGCGTAATGCGGGACATTTTGCTATTATACAACCTGTCATTTTCGACGTGTAATCTGACATTTATTAATTATTATTTAATGAGGTGTGCAATTGGCAAATATTAAATCGGCAAAAAAAAGAATAAAAACAAACGCAAAAAAAAGAGAAATAAATTTAGCACATAAAAGCAAAGTAAAATCTTATGTTAAAAAAGCTGTGACTATGCTAGCAGATAAAAGCGAGAAAAAAAACGCAGCTGAAGTAGTAAAACAAACAATAAAAGTTATAGATACCGTTGCCAGAAAAGGCGTAATTCACAAAAACAAAGCTGCCCGCCTAAAATCACGTCTGGCAAAAAAAGTTAATAAAATATTAAGCGCTCCGAAAAAATCCAAGGCAGCCAAAGCAGTTCCAGCAGCAGCCGAAACAGAAGTAAAAGCTTAAATTCAATACATTGTGACCATGGAAATAAGGTCTTTGCGGATCCTGGAGCGAAGTGTGAACGGTTCGATTATTTCTACCTGTGGACCAAACGACAATAACCAGTAGTAGATAGTATCAATGTCCCCAGTCTGAAATTCCACCACCAGCTCACCTTTCGGTGTATAGCTTGTTTTATAATTATTATCGGTGAAC
>JAQURL010000107.1 GCA_028715625.1 Candidatus Margulisiibacteriota bacterium
GTGCTCTTCCGATCTAATATGCTTTTTACAAAAATTATTGCCAGCCGCAGCATTATCAGTCTCATGAAGGCTTTCAGTAAACATTTGTTAGTAATGGAAACCGGGGAAAATATTTTTAGCGGCCCTAACGCGAATGAAACAATGAGTCTTTTGCTGAATTTGAAAGGACAGGGTATTTCTTTAAGAGAATTACTCTGGGATATCCCGGGACTGGAATATTTGAAATCAGCGAACAGACCGCATGATAAAAATGTCGACATGTTAAATGCCAAAATTTCTATTATAAATTGTCTGGAAGGTTTGAAGCAGAAAAATATTGATGCTGTAAAAACAGCTCTGGCCAGGGATTTTACTATTTTAGGATTCGCTCAAAAAGCTGGAAAAAAAGAAGAGTTAACAGGACTTGATCTTGCCGGGGCAGTGGAGAAGGGTGATTTTAGTATGGTTATGAAATGTATTACCGCCAAAATGAGTTTAGAGGTTACTCCTTACACAGCAGGTTCGACCGTTTTAATAGAAGCCATAAAGCTAAAACGCAGGGAAATTATTGATATACTTATCCAAGCCGGAGCTAATGTAAACGCCAAGGTTGAAGAAACAGGCGTTACTCCTTTAATGCAGGCTATACGAATGAATGATATGCAGACAGTTACTGGTTTATTGGCAAAAGGAGCAATTGTAGACGAAGCTGACAAAAATGGTTATACAGCTTTGATGATAGCCATTTTCAACGGTTACAGGAAAATGGCCAGGATTTTATTAGATAAGGGAGCCAGTGTCTATAAAAAGTGCAATGGTGGTGATACTTCTTTGGATATGGCTGGGAAGCAGGGCTTCTGGATGAACAATTTGGTTAGCCACTATAAATAAAAATATGTACAAATTAATATCATTAATTATTCAGAAACAGGTCACGTCAGTGTTGTATGAACGTATCAATTTATTGAAGACAGGTTGGAATATTTTTACAGGTGATAAAGCTGAGGATACAGTAACCAGGATTTTAGAATCCAAAGCTGAAATCAAGGACATGATAATAAAAACAATAGAGGATTTTAGTGGAGGGAAGAGTCCCTTAAGCAAGGAAGAAGTTCCATTGATTTTTAGGTCCATAGAAGTATGCCTGAATAATTTGAACCGGGGGAATTTACATGATGTCATGGAGAGACTGGCCAGGGATTTGGGAAAACTTGGTTTTGAGGAAATTGTTTTTGAGGAAGATTTTAGCGAAATGCTGGAGAATGATCTGCACACCGCTGTTAAACAGGGTGATGCTCAAAAAGTAAAAAGATTGATCGATATGGGCGCGGATGTAAACATAATGCTGTTTGAAGATTATGTGAGTTTTTTAATATATGCTGCTGCAAAGGGCTATAAGGATGTAGTAAAAGAGCTGATTAACAGAAAGGCAGATATTAACAAGACCGACAAAAATGGTTATACCGCGCTGATGCGCGCCGCTGTAGCCGGGCATGCAGTATGTGTAGATATTCTTGTTAAGGCCGGGGCAAATATAAATATTACTGATAAAAAAGGCATAACCGCGTTAATGCTGGCTGTGAAACATGGTCATCATGATGCGATCAGACAATTGATAAGAGGCAAAGCCGATATTAATTTAAGGGATGCTGAAGGGAATGCCGCCCTGCATTACGCAATAACAAAAAATGATACTTCACGAGATACCTATACTTTGAAAACCCTAATAAAATACGGATTAACAGAAGGCACTTTGGACTTAAATATTCGAGATAAAGAGAAAAAAACACCTTTAATAAAAGCTGTTTTAGGCAAAGATATAGCTATCGTGAGTTATTTGATTATGGCCGGTGCAGACCTGAACATTCAGGATAATAGAGGCATGAGCGCTTTAATGTACGCCTGTACACAGCAGAGCATTAAAATTATTGAGGAAATTCTGGGATGTATAAAATATGTAGATGCGTACGAATATTATGCGAACAAGAGTTCATTCATTAATTCGCTGGTTTTTTCAGGGAACGACAGTGAACAGATGCAGATACCTTTTGGGTTGGATTTAGAAGCAAGAGACTGCGATAAAGAAACAGCTCTTATGAAAGCTGTAAAATATGGCAGTGTTGATAGTCGTATATTTGTTGTTTCCATGTTAATTAAAGCTGGGGCCAGGGTGAACATAAAGGATAAGGAAGGCAAGACAGCCCTGAAACATGCGAAAAACTGTTATAACAAAGATGTATTTTGGGCCCTACATCGTGCCGGAGCCCAGGAAAAATTCTGGAAGAGAATTACAAAACGTTTATTTGGTAGATTTCTTAAAGATGATGATTAATAGATTACAAAAGCCCATTATCTAATAACCGCGGGCTTTTTTTTGTTAAGGATACATAAACTATTAGTATTTTTTAGAAGTATCGAGTTTGTCCGTGAATTTGTTAGGAAACTGTGCAATTATACCTCCGGAGAGTATATCTGCAAATTTCAGCATGTGGTTGTAAATCTTGTCAAAGCTTTCTATGTCCTTTGTCCAATCCATATTAAGTCTGCTTACAACTTCATCGGTGCTTAATTTTAAGTGCATATTTAATTCGTCAGTCAGCATTTTTTTATCCCATTTCGGATTTATTCTATTTAAGAATGTCGTAATTTCTTCGGCATTAACTATCCATTTTGACTGGGCTTTTTTAAGTGAATCTTTTTGTTTATTCTTGGCTGCCGTCACAACATCCACCGCTATCATAATGTGATCGGTAAGCAGGCTTGTTAATCTGTTGCCAGCGTCCAAGCCGTAGTAAGGTTTAATCGCGTCGCCAATATCAACCTGATTTTTTAACAATCTTTTAGCAACCGCTTCAGTATCATCAGTGCCGGCGAGTGCACTGATGATATAATTTCTCATATAAAATACGTGCTCGGCTCCTAACTGGCGTATAGCTGTTTTTAACCCCAGAGTTGATTTTATGGCGAAAATTGTGCTTTTATCGGAATTTTTTATTGCTTTCATTGAATTAGCTGCAAATCCCAGTCCTATGAACATACTGATAATCAGTACAATTGAACTGAAAAGAATCAATTTTTTCATAACTATCTCCTTTTTTAATACTACAAGTTTTAATTTTCTTCGTTATTTGATTAAATTTATACCGATACATCCATTTACTTAATAATAGGTTATTATGAATGCATCATATTTTTTTGTTATTTAATTCATTACCTCCAATACCTGTTTTTTAACAAAATAAAAAGCTTATTCAAACTTTATTTTTGTGCCTATCAGTAATAAAATTATTGTCTGCCTCATCAACATGCTTGATGAATATGGCCCTTATGCCTCCCGCTTTATCTATCGTTCCCATTATTTCCACTTTTTCAGACACAAAGGACAAAATATTTTTTATCAAATCCTCAGAACATTCATTTTTGACAAGAATATACATTTCTCCCGAATCATTATCTCGGACCGCTACAGTCCCGGTTATTTGACTATGATTTTCGGGTTGAACTCTGCGCATATCTCCGTTCGCTACGGAATTAATGTAGCAGGATAAGTCTACAACTACTCCCCTGATGATTTGGAGCTCTTTATTATCTCCCGAGATTTTGGCGTTTGCGGAAAAAGCAAAGCAACAAGAAAAAATTAAAAGATAACTTATTTTTTTTAGAAAGTTCATATAACATCACTCCTCTTTTTTGTGTTTTTGTCCCCCTCCTGATTTTTGTTATTTTGCTTTTTATCAAAGTTTACATCTTGATATCTTAAAATCCCCAAATTCGATCAAAATTTTTATCTTGCCATATAAGTACCGCATTCTGCATGTTTCTTGTGCATCTGAACATGTATACCGGGGGCTATACATTCAAAAGCAGAATTGTAGGCGCAACTACCGACCTTGCATGCGCCTACGCTGCCGCTAACATCATCGAATCCGCCCTTATTTTTGGTAATAAAAGATGTATCACACATCGGACAATCCCCATCTCCGATTGTAATCGCTGGAGTGCAGCACATTTTCTCCTTGTTATAGGCACACTCTGTAACTTCGCAATCCGTAATGCATACCAATTTGTTTTTCATTATTTTACCTCCACTTTTTTCTGAAAGAGTTTAATGAACGTTGATAAAATTTTTAAAGGCAACAAGTTTAATCTACTTTTACTTCAATTTCTTTACCCTTGGCTTCTTCTTTTTTCGGTAAATTAATTGATAAAATTCCATTTTTCAGATTAGCTTGAATTTTGTTTTCTTCAACAGAAGATGGGAGGCTGATTTCTTTGTAAAAACTTCCTTGATATCTTTCCCTTGCTATATAGCCCTTCTTTTTCTCTTCTTTTTTTCCCTCTTTTTTTGCAGAAATTTTTAAAATTCCTTTTTCAACACTAACCTTAACGTCATTTTTTTCCATACCGGGCAAGTCTGTTTCAACATAAATATTGTCTTCGTCTTCCCACATATCAATAGATGGCGCGAATAGTTCCTTTGCTGGTCTTAAACCATATACACTTGACCATACTGGTCCCAGAGCCCTTTCGAAATTGTCCTCCAGAACGTCCATCAAACTTGAAGATTTTGGAAACGGGACTAATGCCATAATTACCTCCTCCTTTCATTTAATTTTTTGGCTGGTCAGATTTTCTATCAAATCAATAGAGGTTGAAATGTCTATTTTCCTTTTTTAACTGATATTTTTCCTCAAGATATTTTTTAGGCAGCAGCAGAGGTTATTTATAATTCAATCATTAAACCTGTGCGCACCTTATGATAGGACGTGAAATCTTTAGTCGTTCCATAAGCTAACAATAAAGCTATTTTTTGCCCTTTTTGTAAAATCATGTCCTTTGCGTCACCCGTATTAAGCAGGCGTGAAAACTTTATCTCGGTAAAGCCATTTTTTTCCCATCCGAGCTTGTCCATAATATTATCTTTGCCTCCCTGACTGATATCAGGCATGTGAGTATGTCCGACACCAAAATCGTCACTAATTAATACCTGATTATTATTAACTACATAACCTATGATCAGGTCAGCGCCATTCATTTTCGGAGCGCTGTTAAATCCTACAGCCACCCAGCCGTCAGTTGGAGCTTTAAGGATAATTCTTATCTTTTCCCCTTCTATTTTCCATTTAAATACAATATTGTTTTGGGTTATAACTTTATATCCCTCTATGGTGTCGTATTTCTTTGAACGTGACTCGGAGCCCGGGGCTCTTTCATCCAGTATTTCAATATTTTTTTTGAATGTCGGCCGCAAATTAATCTCATTGGAAAATGATGCTGTGACAGCAAATAAGGAACAAACAACTATAAATACATTTATACTCCTCATAATGGTCTCCTTTTTATCAGATAAAATTATTATTAATGATTTAATGATTTTCTATTATGGTCAGATTAAGAAAAAAAATGACTTTTTTCCTGAAAAGGATGGCTTGCTCTTCGACTTTCGAATCTTTATGCCAGAGTTATCATTATTTATTTTGGGAGCAAAAAAATTGTTGTTTTCTGTCAACTGGGGGAAGCTGCGATCAGCCTTGTGCGGAGAGCGTTGAGGTGGCCTCAATTTGTTGGCCCTCTTAAATACGCTCAGTCGATTATTAATCAAGTGGTCGGGGCAGCAGGATTCGAACCTGCGACTCCTAGTTCCCAAAACTAGTGCGCTAACCGGACTGCGCTATGCCCCGCCTACGCCAAGGCTTCGGCGGGCAAGCCCGCTGCCTTAGCAACAAATAA
>JAQURL010000108.1 GCA_028715625.1 Candidatus Margulisiibacteriota bacterium
ACTAATCAATATCGTTATTTAATTTGCGACAAGTCCTGTCATTCCTGCATAAGCAGGAATCTACCCATCAAGAAACAGACCCCGGATTGAATCCGGGGTGACAGTTTTGAAAGGGAGGATTATATAGATCGCAAATTAAGCATAATAGATTTAGGATTTGATGATTAGGATTTAGTGTTTAATGACTAAGTCCAAAATCCCAAGTTCAAAGCTCAAAGGAAATCAAAAGCTCTAAATCACAAGGAAATTTGCATTTGAATTTATTTTGAGCTTTGGATTTAAAGATTCCTTAGTGCTTTGCCATTTGGTTTTTGGATTTACTTACCCCATACCCCCTATCTCCTCCCACTGACCTTCGCCTCACCCTTCACGTTTCACGTTTCACTTTTCACTGACTCGTCCCTCGTCCTTCGTCCTTCCTGACCTCCGCTTCACTCTTCACGACTCACTTTTCACGTTTCACGTTTCACTTTTCACTGACTCCTCCTTCGTCCTTCGTCCTTCCTGCCCTCCGCTTCACTCTTCACGTTTCACTTCCCCCCAGGAGGCCGTTATTCAAATTTTGAATAAAGTTATTCAAAAATTTAACAACTTCTAACGAAATTTTGAATAAAAATCTGCGATAATTACCTGGAAAGATAAATATCAGTCGGTTGGGGGATAGAAGAAAGGTGTGTTTGTGATAAACAGAGCTTCTATCTCGGTAAACCCTAAAATCATAGGATTATTTATAATTTGTTTTGTTTGTATAACTTCTTTCGTTCATGCCGAAAGCATCGGCGGTTATGCTTCTGACTATCTTGAGTATGGAATTTTTGCCAGATCAAGCTCAATGGGCAATGCCGGCAGAACACTTTCCGGAGGACCGTCAGCAGCCTTTTACAATAGCGCGCTTCTGGCACAGAGTAATAGCTTGGGACTTGCCTACGCGTATACCGGTTTATTGGCCGATACGTCCTGCGGTTACTTCGGGCTTGGTTCAACGTTAGGAGACTGGCACTGGGCTGTAAACGCGCTTATTATTAAAACCGGTGGTATTGAGGTCCATACCAATCCTTTAGCCCCCAATTTTACTCCCGAGGGTTATACAGATGCGGCAAATGAGCTTTATATTATTGGTCTTGGTCGAAATTTTACTGACAGTTTAGACCTTGGTCTCTCTGCCAAATTTCAAAGGCGTGGTCTCGGGGATAGCCGGGACGAAATTTATTCCCTGGACGCCGGATTTTTGTGGAATCTTGGTTGGTTACAAATTGGTCCTGTATTCAGGAATCTGTTGGTAAACAAGACCGGAGATACTTCCGATGAATTCAAGCCTGATATTGATATTGGGTTTCAGTTTAATATTTTTGAGCCTTTATTACTGGTCGTTGACGCGACCAGATTACTTGATAAACCGAGCAGATATTATCTGGGAGCGGAATACATTCTTTTGGGTGGCAAACAAAGTGCTTGCAATTTGTCTTTAAGAGGCGGCGGTAATGAAAACGAGACTTCAGCGGGCCTTGGCCTGTGTTTGGGATTTATCAGAATAGATTATGCCTATGTGATGCATAATCTGGAAAGTCAGCATCGCTATACCTTTATGCTGAACTGGGAGTAAGGATAAGCAAGATGAAAAGCATATTTAATAGTCTCTGGGACAAAGAAAAGCGTAAGAATTTAAGACGCAATATGACGGAATCTGAAGTAATTTTTTGGAATATTCTCCGGAAGCAGGGGATATCCAATTATAAATTTGTTAGGCAGTATAGTATCTCTGGCTTTGTCGTGGATTTCTATTGCCGAAACCTCAAATTGGCAATTGAAATAGACGGGTCCTGGCATGATGTTCCCGGACAGAAAGAATATGATAGAGAACGTCAAAAAGTGATTGAACAACTAGGAATTACTTTTGTCAGATTTACTAACGAGCAGGTAAAAAATGAACTGAATCATTGTATCAAAATAATTAAAAAGCAAATCAACATTATTAACCGCCAAAGTTTGCTCCCCTGTCAGAGGGGAGCTGTCCGCCGTTGCATAATGGACGGCGGACTGAGGGGTCTCTCTCTCTTGCTTGTCTGTTTTAGCATTTCTTTAGCCGCTCCCCGCCAAAACCCTTATTCAGCGAATATTATATTAAAAAATTCCAACTCCGTTAAATATAAGGCAGCGTCATACATCAATAACGCTCATGCCTTAACATCTCAAAAAATAACCAAACAGGATTTGAAAACCGAATATTTGTTGGGCTGTGTAGCTAAAGATGGCCGTCCCTATATTGAAAGTATAGTTATTACTGCAAGCAAAGCGTACATAGGTGATGTAATTCCTATAAAGTTCAAAATAAATGAAGCCCTGACCAGCTGGTCAATACAAATAGAAGGTAACAGATTATCAGGTACAAAGTTCAAAGGCCGGGAGATTTTTGCCGAATACAAACCAGCACAGGAATTTTTT
Source organism: Candidatus Margulisiibacteriota bacterium (assembly GCA_028715625.1). NCBI lineage: Bacteria > Bacillati > Candidatus Margulisiibacteriota > Candidatus Margulisiibacteriota bacterium. The sequence continues at coordinate 2,443 of JAQURL010000108.1, forward strand.
GGAGCTGTGCCTGTCAAAGTTTATCTCAAAGACCTTGTTGGTTACACCCGGGAAGCTATAGTTACTCTGAATTTAACCATAGAAAGCAAAATCGACGCTATCAAAGTCGGTACCTATAATTATTCTATTCAAACCGAAGTACATCCCGGTCGTAAAAGTATTATGCCTTTGTCCTTTTTGCTCAGCAATACCAATACCAGAAATCCGAACGCCGTATATTTGAAAGAACTTATAATATCTACCAATGCGAATCCAGTGAACATTGATAGAATATTTGTTTATAAAGCAAGCGCTAATACCAGTGTTTTGTTAGGTATAACCAATTTGCCCACCTCTAATACTATAAATATAAATTTAACAAAACCCATTATAATTTCCAGAAATCCTGAATATTATTATGTTTACTATGATTTAAAAGTAAACGCGCCTGTATCCTCAAATCTTCAGTTCAAACTGCTGGAAATAGGAACGAGCCGTAATAGTCGTGCCCAGTTATGCAGAACTACAATAAATATCCTCAGCCAGGTTTCGCGAATAGTTGAAAAAAATAAGCCTGTTATTAACTATATATCTATTCCGGCTTTTGTTGGCAGTACAAAAAATATAACCATGAGTGTAGTTTATGAAATTGCGGATATTGCCGCTACCAATACCGGTTTAAGGTATAACTTTACTTTATATAATTACGAAAATGGCAAGCCGGTACTTACTACCGGTAACAAATTATTAATAAAAAAATCATCGAGCTTTGTGGGTACCGGAGTATATAGAATAGCTTCTGAGTTCATAACTCCTTTACCTTTAACCCATAACCTTCGTTACTATATAGCCGGTAACGTTGTGTATGCGAAAACAGGCAGTACTTGCTTGTCCAATATTTTTAAAGCGGACTTAACCAAACCGGTACTAAAAATTCCTATAAAAATATTAAACCTGAATAGCATCAAATCACAAAATAATAATATAAGTACAAATGTGGACATCAATATTGATTTAGTGGACATTACAGACCCGGAGAGCGGTATTAAGGCCTTCAGGGTTTTCCGCAAAACCAATCTTGAGCCCTATTGGAAAGAAGAGTTTTATAAAAATTTATCAGTTACATTAAATATTGCTGATTTGGAGATGGAATCCATGTCGGAGGATGATATATCCGCTGTTCTGGAGCTGGACACACTGGCTAAAATGACAACAGATTTGCCTTCTTCATCCGAATTTGAATCTTTTCAAATAAATATAGCCGGTATGCAAACTGTATCTCTGGCGCTGGATATGAAATGTAAAAACTTTTTGGTTTATGAAGTGCAGAATAATGCGGGTGAATGGTCCGATCCGTGTGAAGAATTTGAGATAGACTTACGTCAAAATACTGCCTTGGCTGACAGCTTGTTCAATGTGCCCAATCCTTTTGACAGCAGGAAGGAAAATACCACTATCTATTACACTTTGGCAGAGAATTGCAACGTGGACATGAGCATCTATTCAATATTTGGTTATCTGGTCAAACGCTGGAGGTTCATGCCCGGAGAAAACGGCGGCAAAACCAGCAATGCCATCCCCTGGGACGGTACCAACGAGTTGGGCGACAAAGTCAGTAAAGGAGTTTATTTGTTGGTAGTTCATGCTGTGTCCGCGTCTGGACAAAGCATTGTAATAAAAAACAAGATCGGAGTAGTTCATTGACATCAAAAACAACGTTTTTGTTGTGCTCGAAGCTCGGTCACCACTTCGTGTCTGGCCAGGGTTAGAAGCTTTGTGAATGTGACAGGAGAAAGAAAATGATATTTGGATTTATGAATTTTGAATTTGATAAGAGATTGTTGAACAAAGCGAATTTTCCCCAGAGCTCCAAGCCCTTTGCTCCAAGCTCTGAGTATATGACAGGAGAAAGAAAATGATTTTTGGATTTATGAATTTTGAATTTGATAAGAGATTGTTGAATAAAGCGAATTTTCCCCAGAGATCCAAGCCCCCAGCTCTGAGCCCTGAGCACAAAAACCGAAAGTATTTCGGTTTTTGGTAAAAGAAACAAGGAGATAGGGAATGAGTAAAGAAAAAAATACTTTCAGTTTTGAGGATTTAAGAGTATGGCAGGAGAGTAGATTGCTTAATAAAAAAATTTATCAGCTTACCCAGAAATTTCCTGACGAGGAAAGATTTGGTCTTATAAACCAGCTACGCAGAGCATCTGTATCTATAAGTCTAAATATTGCGGAAGGTAAGGGAAGGTATTCAAAGAAGGAGTTCGCACAGTTTCTTTACTATGCCAGGGGATCATTGTTTGAAGTTGTTTCTGCGGTACAAGTGGCAGAAGATATGGGTTATGTAACTGAAGTCAGTGATGTTTATCATAATTTACATTCAATAAAAGCAATGCTGAATGCGCTGATAAAAAGTTTAAAGAGTGACTGTTGAATAAAATGTATTCCCCAGAGCTCCGAGCCCTTTGCTCTGAGCCCTGAGTATATGACAGGAGAAAGAAAATGATATTTGGATTTATGAATTTTGAATTTGATAAGAGATTGTTGAATAAAGCGAATTTTCCCCAGAGCTCCAAGCCCCTGGCTCTGAGCCCTGAGCACCAAAACTGAAAAATTTTCAGTTTTGGTATAAAAAGAAAGGAAGTGTCTGAATGAAAAGATTATTATTAATAATATTGATTTTTTTACTGGAGGTGGCTTACTCAGTAACCATTGTCGAAAGTGGTTTGCTGCGGGGCAGT
>JAQURL010000109.1 GCA_028715625.1 Candidatus Margulisiibacteriota bacterium
CGGTTTTTTCATTTCCCGGAATGGGCAGCGCGGAAACAATAACTGTGTCTCCGGGTTTTATCTGGAACAACCTGTAGTTATCATTGGCTATCCGGGAAAGCGCTGAAAGCGGTTCTCCCTGACTACCTGTTGTAAGGATCAACACTTTGTCTTCGGGATATTTGTCCACATCACCGATAAAAATAACATCATTATCATCAAAATTCAGATAACCCAGTCGTTTGGCTATTTTGGCCGTATTTTCCATGCTCAGGCCGGCAAAACAGATTTTTCGACCGTAACCTTTGCCCACATCTATAGCTTGTTGAATACGGTGGATATTGGAAGAAAAAGTGGCTACCAGCAAGCGGCCGGTAATACCTTTAAACGCCCGCAAAAACGATTCACCAACCTGACGTTCAGACAACGTGTGCCCTTTTTTCTGAGCATTGGTGCTGTCGCTCATCAGTAACAACACACCCTTTTTGCCGATCTCGGCTATCCGGTTCAGGTCCAGCACTTTCTGATCTATAGGCGTGTAGTCTATTTTAAAATCGCCGGAATGGACAATGGTACCTTCCGGGGTTTCTATAACGGTCATTATTCCATCAGGGATGGAATGGCTGACCCTGATAAAGGATAGATGAAAATACTTGAAATCAAGTCTGGTTTCATCATCAATCGGTTTCAACTGGTAATTGACCAGGCCCTTTTCTATCAGTTTATGCTCAACCAGGCCCAGGCTAAGACGTGTTCCATATACGGGAACATTGATCTTTTCCAGAAAAAAACTTATGGCGCCTATATGGTCTTCATGACCATGGGTTACAACAATACCCTTTATTTTATTTTTATTTTGTATAAGGTAAGAAAAATCCGGTATTTCTTTATCTATTCCGAAAACATCAACATCCGGGAACATAATTCCCACATCCAGAACAATGATCTCCTCACCGTATTCAAAGGCCATCATATTTTTACCGATACCGTCCAGCCCGCCGAAAACGATCAGTTTTAAAGTTTTTTTAGAAAAAATTATAGTATCCTCAACTCCTTCAATGTTTGTTTTATCTGTGCTCTTTCCGCATCATTTACAGCAACCAGCGGCAGTCTTGTACCCCCGGCCTGATAACCGATAAGGTTCATGGCTTCTTTTACCGGGGCCGGATTGGATGTTATAAATAATACTTTAAACAGTTTCATTAATTTGTCATTCAGAGCCTCAGCTTCTTTATGCTTTCCCTGAACCCAGAGATCAATCATTTCTTTAATTTCTTTACCTACTATATGCGAAGCCACACTGACAATACCATAACCTCCCATTTTTACCACATCCAGGGTTATGCCATCATCACCGCTATAAATTTTAAGGTCTTTATCTTTGCTCAGATCAATGATTTTTTTAATCTGTTCCAGATTGCCGGAAGCTTCTTTCATGGCTACATAATTAGAAGCTTTTTCTACAATCCTTATCCAGGTTTCCGGCAGCATGTTCACTCCGGTCCTGCCCGGGATATTGTAAATCATCAGCGGTAAATCCACATTTTCCGCTACTTTCACAAAATGCTGGAACATACCTTCCTGTGAAGGTTTATTATAATAAGGTACAACAATCATGGCCCCATGTACGCCAATGGACTCAGCCAACTTGGTATATTTAATGGTAGTTGCTGTGGAATTGCTTCCTGTACCGGCAATAACTTTGACCTCATTGCCTACTTCTTCCAAAACTATGGAATAAAGCAGCAGGTCTTCCTCGTGAGTCAGGGTTGGAGACTCACCGGTAGTTCCTGTAACTACAATGGCCTGTGAACCTTCATTGGCTAGTTTTCGGGCAATACGTCTTACTTCTTTAAAGTTTATTTCTCCATCTTTATCAAACGGAGTTATCATCGCTGTTACCACTCGTCCGAAATCTATCATCTCAAATCGCTTCCTTTCATAAATTTAGGCTATTTCCGGCATAGGTACTTTATTAATATATACCGTAAAATCATGCGGCAAATAATCGTGTCTTAATATTACCCGCTCATACTGTTTTTTACAATAATCAAATATAGCTTTGGGATCATAATAACATAAATCCCAGTAACGCATTCCTGACGGCGCGTAACTGCTTAACAAATTAAACGCCACACCCGTTCTGGCTATATCATACATTTTACCAATCATCTTTTCTATATATTTTCTATTATTTTTTTGTTGAAGGTTAAACGCACCGGAACACAAGACAAAATCATAACTGTCTTTTATATTTTCCAGTTCTGTTTGTAAAAAACGGGCATCCTGATATTTCTTTCTGGCTATGGCCACCATTCCCGGATGAATATCGATCCCCAAATACTTTACTTTCATATTTTTACTTTTGAAAAAGTTATACATGTCGCCCACTCCGCAGCCTATATCAATAACCTGCTGATTTTCCAGAGGCGCTATCTGACTAAGGACATCAAACCTGAGGTACTGGCTTTCCTTGTTGCTCCAACCTACAATACCGGGATCATTGGAATAATATTGTTTAATGGTTTTATCAAAAAACTTTATTATATTTTTACTGGTGTTCACATCTTGTCCGGTAAATGTATAAGGCTCGGAGCTTGATCGCCCCGCAAGCGGGACTGCTCGGGGCTCTGAAAGAGTGGATTCGTTGAGTTGCGTAATCGAGCACTATTTTTATTTTTTAGCATTTAATTATCCTTTATCACGTTTAACTTTTCACTCTTCACTCTTCACTCTTCACTTTTCACGCTTCACGCTTCACCCGTCACCCTTCAACTTTCTACTGTCATACTTCCCTTCGACAAGCTCAGGGTAAACTAGCTCAGTATGACGCCTTTCACTTTTCACTCTTCACGTTTCACGCTTCACCCGTCACCCTTCAACTTTCTCTTGGTCATACTTCCCTTCGACAAGCTCAGGGTAAACTTGCTCAGTATGACGCCTTTCACTCTTCACTTTTCACGTTTCACGCGTCACTCTTTACTCTTCACTCTTCACTCTTCACTTTTCACGTTTCACTTTAAATAAGTTTCTGCTTTATCAGTTCCCAGGCAATCTGCACAGCATTAAGTGCAGCTCCTTTTCTAAGATTGTTGGACACAATAAACATGGCTATCCCATTGGGTACTGTAAAATCGCGCCTTATCCTGCCTACAAATGTGTCGTTTTCCTCCACACAATCAATCGGGGTAGGATACATGCCTTTGGCAGGATCATCCATAAGTTTTATGCCCGGAGATTTAGCCAAAAGTTTTTGAACATCTTTTACTTCAAACTTTTTTTCAACTTCTATATTCAAAGATTCGCTATGTCCTATAAATACAGGCACACGCACACATGTGGCCACGACTTCGATACTTTCATCACCGATAATTTTTTTTGTTTCATTGGTCATTTTCATTTCTTCTTTGGTATAACCATTATCAGTAAACACATCAATCTGCGGGATAAGGTTAAACGCTATCTGTCTGGTAAATTTTTTCGGTTTGCCTGCGCCCCTGCCATTCAGAATATTCGCTGTCTGTTCCAGCAGTTCATCCATAGCTGCTTTACCCGCTCCGGCAGTGGCCTGATAGGTGGATACAACTACCCTTTTAATCCGGTACTTGTCATGTATAGGTTTCAAAGCCAGCACCATTTGCGCAGTCGAACAATTGGGATTGGCGATAATACCTTTATGCTTTTTAATATCCCGGGCATTTACTTCCGGCACCACCAGCGGTATATCTTTTTTCATCCTGAAAAAACTGGTATTGTCTATTACCACCGCTCCGGCTTTGGCGGCCAGAGGAGCGAATTTTTCGCTCACTGCCGAACCCGCGCTGAACAAAGCAATATCTATACCCTTAAAAGAATTTTCTTTTAAGGTCTGTACCTTATATTCTTTATTATGCAATACAACCTTTTTACCTTCGGACTTTTCAGAAGCCAGTGGAATCAGATTTTTTACAGGAAACTTGAGTTCCTCCAGCATCTTGATCATTTCCGTTCCGACCAGACCGGTTGCGCCTACTACCGCTACATTATATTCCTTCATTATTTTAACTCCTTCTTAAACTCACCCCGCCTCACCCCGGCACTTCGTGCCACCCCTCTCCGCCAGCGGAGAGGGGAAAACCTCCATCCCTGACTCCCTTTCTCCGTTTACGGAGAGAGGGTTGGCGCGAGAGGCGGGAAAAGCTATAATCCCATCAGTCCTTCCAGACCGTAAACAAGTTTCTTTATTTTAACCACTTCCCGGATTGCCATCAAGACCCCCGGCATATAAGATTCTCTGGAAACCGCGTCATGGCGCAAAGTCAGGTACTGCCCAACTTCGCCGAAAATTACTTCCTGATGCGCTACCATGCCCGGAAGCCTGACACTATGAATATGAATGCCTTTATATTCCGCGCCTCTGGCACCTTCAAGATTGGCTACCTTGTCATTTAAAACCGTATTAAATTTTTTTCTTTCCTCAGCCATCAGCTGGGCTGTTTTTATGGCTGTACCCGACGGATAATCGGCTTTCTGATTATGATGGTATTCAATAATTTCCGCAGTATCAAAATATTTGGCAGCCTGCTGAGCGAAGTGCATGAGCAGCACCGAACCAATGGCAAAATTGGGAGCAATGATAATCCCTTTACCGACTTTTTTGGCCAGTTTAGCAATTTCCTTTAATTCCGGTTCGGTAAATCCTGTGGTACCGATAACACCATGAGCGCCATTATTTAAAATAGCTTTAACATTTTTCATACGAACTTCAGGAGATGTGAAATCTACCACCACATCAGTTTTGTTCCTGGACAGGTAATCACCCAAATCATTTTTTACATCCAGTTCGCGTTCCAACGTCATATCTTTGGAATTCTTTACAGCTTTGGTAACTTCACGTCCGACTTTGCCAAGCGCGCCATTAACAACAACTTTTATCATTTATTAACCTCCTCATACAGCTTGCGCTGTGATAAGAGCCAAGAGCTCGGGGCTCAGGGCTCTGCGCCTCACCCCCGCCCCCTCTCCACTGGTGGAGAGGGGAGGAAGAAGCCAATTTTCT
>JAQURL010000110.1 GCA_028715625.1 Candidatus Margulisiibacteriota bacterium
TATTTTTTAACCAGTTGATTTCATCCATTCAGTTCCATTACCAGCGCAGCAAGCTTTACAGTTCGTCTTTGGAGGAAATTATTAATGAGAGGACCAAGGAATTGCAACAGAGGTCCCAACAGTTGCAGGCCGAAACAATAAAATCTTTACTGATAATTGACAATATCGTGGAAGGGACGCTGGTAACAGACCTGGAAGGCAACATCATCCAGATGAATAATAATGCTAAAAAATTGTTGCATATCGAGGAACTGGATATAACCATAAATGCCAATATCAAGGAGAAGCTGCACATTGCCGGCCTTTGCGATACCTTGATGACTATAATTTATGATACCAGCAAGGATAAAAAAAATATTATTAAAGAAGTTTCCATACTGAATGACGGCGTGGAACAGGTATTACTCTTTAAGTCCACGTTGGTTCTGGATAAGAAATATCATTTTGACATGGTAGTCTGCCTGATCGAAGATATAACCAACAAAAAACTGTTAGACCAGTTTAAAAATGAGTTTTTTAACACAATTTCACATGACCTGAAAAATCCGTTGACCAGCGTTATAGGCTTTCTGGATATGGTTCTGCATGGCCCTGACAATACTGCTTTAAGCGAACGGCACCGCAAGCTGTTGAACTTCGCTTTTCACAGCAGCGAGGATCTGCAGAGAATGATCTCTGATTTGACAGATCTTGTCAGGTTGCAAACCAACAAAATTACCCTGAACAAAATTACTTTTCCCATTAAGGATTTTGTTTATGATCTTGAGGACTTTTTTTATCCCAAATTGGTAGAAAACAATATTGAATTATCCTATAAAGTTGAACCCGAAGATTTGCTTATGGTTGCTGATTATTATCGCTTGAAACAGGTATTTGCCAATCTTATCGGGAACGCAATAAAGTCCGGTAAAGGTATCAAAATAATCCTTACCGCAGAGACCACCGACAACCATATAATTTTTACAGTAGAAGATACAGGACCGGGAATACCCGCGGATAAACTGCCTTTTATTTTCGAGAAATTTACCCAGCTTAACACCTACCAGGACAAGTCCGAAGGCTTGGGCCTGGGCCTCTCTATTGTCAAAACCCTAATAAATCTGCATAATGGAACCATAAGCGTGAAAAGCGAATTGAATAAAGGAACAAAGTTTATAATACATTTGCCTAAGGCATGATCAATCTATTTACTTATTTATCCTTCACCAATATCTCTATTGGTCAACTGTATCAAACATTTATTATAGCTTTACTGGCTGTAATAATTCTTTTTTCCACCTATTTCAGCATTAACAGATTACCCGCCAGTGTACAGATCAAGGATGCGTTTTCTGTGCTGTATCTTGGATTCGTAACTATTATTTTTAATGCCGGGTTGTTTCTTGTTTTTCTATATTTAACAAAAAAAAGTTTTGGAACCAGTGTTATATGGTTCCCGGTTTTCAGCTTCATTGTTCATGTTCTGGATCTCGCAGCACAGGGTATTCTGGCCAGCGCTCTTATGGTCTCTGTGCAATCACATAAACATATTAAAAAATGGCAATTCACAATAGTTGTAGGGTATTTAACAATTATCGCCTTGATGCTGGCCCTTTATTTTATACCCCAGACCTCAAGATTTACTTATAAATTTTTGATGCAAACCAATTATTTGATACTTTTCAGCAACATATTATTTATCATCGTGGCTTTCTGGTTTTTTCGAAGTGGCAATTTCAAGCAGAATACATTTTTAAACCTGTCCATAATCAGTCTTGTTCTGGCAAATATTTATCACTCTATTACCATAATATATCCATTTACCATCAGGTATTTAATAATGTATAACATGCTGATTATTCTGGCTTATCTGGCCATAGAAGTTTTCATTTTTTATGAGATCATCAAGGAGCTCAGCAAGACTAAAACCGAAGTGGAAGGACTAAACAGTGAGCTGGAAGCCAAAATAAAGGACCGCACTCAGGAGCTCTTTAATAGCAACAAGGAACTTTTTCAGACCAACTATATGTTGCATCAGGAAAAAGAAAAACTCAATAATATTATAGAGAATCTGGAAGAAGGAATTATTGTAAGTAACGTCAGCAACAAGATACTGCTGATTAATTCCAGCGCAAAAAAATTACTGGATATCGATACTCATGTTGTGGGTGGCAATATCACCGAAATTTTGCCTGACTCCCAGTATATTCAGGAAATTAATAATATTATTTTAAAAAAAGTCAGGCTTATTACCAAAGAAATAAGTATTGTTCATAAAAACAATGAAAGGATATTCCTGCATGTCCGTTCATCCTTGTCTGCCGATTCCAAAGGCAACATAATCGGCATTATAACTTTGCTTAGAAATATAACCAAAGAAATGGAAATCGAGAATTTGAAATCAGGATTTTTAAAGACAATATCGCATGAGCTGAAAACACCGCTGACAAACATTATTGGGTTTACAGAGACGTTATTCTCGGAGAGACGCGGTAAACTCAATGAGGACCAGAAAAATTTTTCGGATATCATTTTGCAGGAAAGCTTGCATTTGAATAAGCTTATCAATGATTTACTGGAGTTTACCAAGCTGACTTCCAATAAAATTTCATTAACTTTTGAGGAAGTAAGCATAAAATCTGTAATTGCCGATATAGTGGATAGCTTCAGACCGCAGGCTAACGCCAAAAATGTCGAGATAATTTTTGATGACTCCGCAAACCTTCCTTCCATACAGGCAGACCGGGAGAAAATAAACAAGGCATTCCTGAATATTATCAGTAACGCCATGTATTATACGGATAAAGGCTATGTAAAAATTGAATTTTTCACAGAAAAAAACAAGATAGTTACAAAAATCAGCGATACAGGTATAGGTATTGCCAAGACCGACCAGGAGCGTATATTTGACAATTTTTTCCAGCTAAATGATGGAAAAGACGGCAAACGCAGCGGACTTGGCCTGGGGTTATCAATTGCCAAAGACATTATTAATCTGCATGACGGCAGGATCTGGGTAGAGAGTAACCCCGGAGAGGGCAGTATATTTTATGTGGAATTGCCTGTGGCCAGATAGTTAATTTAAGATTCTTTGTATTTTCTCAAACATTTCCAAAAAAACTGAAATTCTTTTATTTAATTAACGATATTTTATAAACAAACTTAAATTTTTAGATTAAATAATGATTAAAACTAAACTTATTTCCAACGTTCTTGCTCCTTGCACAGCCGATCTTAATTGTGCTGCAATAAACGCGCACCTGGTAAACACATTAGGATTAGGACTCAGCGGGATTAATTCCATAAAAGACGCCAACAGAAACCAACTTTTTATGGCCCTGTCATTAGCTGCTTTATATGACGCCATAATGCCTTCATGGCGAGCCACAAATGATGCTATAAGAAAAAATGACAGCAAGAAACTTTGTTATTTTTCTATGGAATTTCTTATGGGTAGAGTTCTGAGCAACAATTTAATTAATTTACAGGCAAGAGACAACCTGCTTCAAAGCTTAAAGGCTGTCGGTATTGATATAAACGCTATAGAGAATACTGAAAAAGACGCCGGATTAGGGAATGGTGGCTTGGGACGTCTGGCAGCCTGTTTTTTGGACTCTCTGGCAACCCTGAGGTTACCGGCCACAGGTTACGGGCTATTATATGAGCTGGGGTTTTTTAAGCAGCAGATTTGGGACGGTCACCAGGTGGAACTTCCTGATGAATGGATGGAAGTAAATAATTTCTGGGGTATAAAAAGAGAAGACGAAACCCGGATTGTGAAATTTTTTGGAAATGTGGAAAGAAAGCCCGGTTTGAACAAAAGGGACAAGAGTACGATAAAAGGCTATGAACATGTAAGCGCTATTCCCTTTGATATTCCAATCGTCGGCTTTGATTATAAGGGCAAATCTTTTATTGATACTTTAAGATTATTTAAGACTACACTTTTTAAGCCGAATGGTTTCAGCCTGATCCCTTATCAGGAAGGAGACTATGAAGCAGCCTACCGTAATATTATTAACACAGATTCCGCGGCCATAACCGCTGTTTTGTATCCGAATGACAGTCATTGGCAAGGCAAGGAACTTAGGTTAAAACAACAATTTTTTCTTGTATCGGCCGGGCTGCAGGATATAATTGTAAACTTTAAAAAGAACCATGATAATTTCGAGGATTTTCCCAAGAAGGTAGCCCTACAGATTAATGACACCCATCCCAGTTTAATAATTCCGGAGTTAATGAGGATATTGGTAGATGAAGAAGATATTCCCTGGGATAAAGCCTGGGAAATAACCCAAAAGACTGTAAATTATACAAATCATACAATTTTACCTGAAGCTCTTGAAAAATGGGATATAGACTTAATGAGGAAATTATTACCCAGGCAGGTAGAGATAATAGAGGAAATTAACGAATCGCACCTGTCTAAAATAAGAGTGGTTCCTTGTGATGTTGACCGCATAAAACGGTTGTCTATTATTGACGGAAAGGACGTTAATATGGCCAGATTGGCCATTGTTGGAAGTTCGAAGGTAAATGGTGTGTCGCAATTGCACGCTCGGAAAT
>JAQURL010000111.1 GCA_028715625.1 Candidatus Margulisiibacteriota bacterium
AGTAGATCAAATCTATAATCTCGCCTGCCCGGCTTCTCCCGTGCATTATCAGTTCAATCCTGTAAAAACCATTAAAACATCGGTCATGGGCGCCATAAATATGCTGGGGTTGGCCGAACGTGTCAAAGCCAGGATTTTGCAGGCTTCCACCAGCGAAGTTTATGGCGATCCGCAGGTCCATCCGCAACCGGAAACTTATTGGGGCAATGTTAATCCTATCGGTATCAGAAGTTGTTACGACGAAGGCAAGCGTGTTGCGGAAACGCTTTTTATGGATTATCACCGCCAGAACAAAGTAGATATCCGCATTGTCAGGATTTTCAATACCTATGGCCCGCGCATGCATCCCAATGACGGTCGGGTAGTAAGCAATTTTATAGTTCAGTCTTTAAAAGGCAAACCTATAACAGTTTATGGCGACGGCTCGCAAACACGTTCATTTTGTTATGTGGACGATATGGTCGAAGCCCTGATGCGTATGATGAACCAAAAAGAATCCATAGGCCCTGTAAATTTGGGTAATCCTACAGAATTCACCATTCTGGAACTGGCCAATCTGGTGAAAAAGAAATTGAAAAGCAAACAAAAAATCAATTTTTTGCCTCTTCCCAGTGATGACCCCAGGCAAAGAAAACCGGATATAAAGTTGGCAAAAAAAATATTGAAATGGACACCCGAAATAAAATTAGAGGAAGGTCTGGACAAAACAATCAAATATTTTGAAAATATAAATAAATAGCTTTTTTGCGTTCTCAAATAGACTCACTCGACGCAAAATGACTAAGAGTGTTATTGGGGGTTAACTATGATCAAAGTAGCGGATACTGAAAACAAAATTTCTCTTGGGGAAATTAAAAAGCTCTTCAATACACCGGCGGACACTTCTGTTAAATTTTCCGTTGATTTGCAGCAAAAAGTTCTGGCCCTTGGCGGAGAAATGCATGCGGACTCGGAAAGCCTGTTGCTGGGTAATGGCAGCGATTATAAATCGGTATGGTCCTGCACCTTGTTCCCACTTAACCCTAAAGACGCCCAGATAGAATATTCTTCATTGCTCAACATTAAACCCTCTATGAATAATCCCGGTATGGAAATTATATCTGAAGCTGTCAGAAACGAAATTAAAGATATTGTGGACGAAATAATAACCGGATAAATATGGCGTATTATCAGGAATTATCACAGCAGGAATGGAATAATCATTCCAAATATCAGCAAATTATGATGATAGGGACAGATTTGTCCAAGGCCAAGGCCAGGATAATGGAAACTACCTTTAACGATGCCAGACAATTTTATTTTCGTGCCATCGAGCTGGTTGATCTGCTTATAAACGATCCCAAATGGAAAGCCGGAATAAAAGAAGTCTTACGCTTCAAGGAAGAGCTGGCCAAGGGCGCGTTATTCTTGTGCGATAATTTGTATTTTAATGTGGAATTAATAAGAGTTCTTTATACCTGGAACTCAGAGACACTCGCCATCAGGGATTTCCTGAGTTTTTAAGCTTTAGCTCTGGTACGCATACAAGAAGTACAAATAACTACCTTTTTATTATCTATTACCGCTGTTTGCAGGTTCGGATTAAAGAGTCTTTTTGTTTTTCTCTGGGAATGTGAAACATTATTTCCAACCATCGGTCTTTTTCCGCAGATTTCACATTTTTTTGCCATAACTTTCCTACCTTTTTAAGTCTATTTTTGAACAGGGTATAGACTAACATAATCTAATATAAATGACAATGAGCAATGTTATCGATATTTATTGTTTATATTGACGCAGTATCAAATAAAAGTTAAACTTTTTTACATAAGGGGCATTTCGCAATAATCCCCTTAAAACGGAGGGAACCCCGGTGCCGAAAATAGTCAATAAAACCGAGAAAAGAGAAAAACTTGTTCAGGCAGCCATCCCTATTTTTGCCAAATACGGTTTCCGTGAAACAAAAATGTCCGATATCGCTATCTCGGCTGATGTTGGTAAGGGTACGCTCTATGAGTATTTCGAAAGCAAAGACGAACTTTTCCTGAATACCTTTAAGCTCTGGTTTTCATATTTTTCCGAACAGATGCAGGATATTGTCGGTAAAGAAAAAAATCCTTACAAACAGCTCGTTTTATTTTATGAACAATTTTTTCAGACCATAGAACAATATGGGGATACTTATTATATTTATTTTGATTTCTGGTCGGAATTAACCAGAAATACCAATATTAATCAGCAGGAAATTGTCAATGTTTATCAGTCTTTGCGGGAACTTTTTGCTGATATACTGGAAGACGGAGTTCAAAAAAAAGTTTTTAAAACCATAGATTCCATGGCCATGAGCACAGCCTTGCTTTCATTGGCCGACGGTTTACTCATGCAGTGGCTTATTGACCGGTCGTCTTTTTCTATAAAGGATATCGGCAATCAGGCTGTAAAAGCTTTTCTGGGCTCTTTATTAATTTAATGATCATCACGATCTAGAGAGAGAATATGGATACAGTTGGTGCTGGTAGCGGTGGCGGAATACATCCTGGTGCGCCCATTATTTGGCCGCATATTAAGCCACAGACACAGGTAACGCAGCAGGATCAGCAACAACAGGAACAGCAGCAAACACAACAGGTACAACAAAACACACCGCAATCTTCTACGCAGACCTCGCAGTCGACTACAGCCACACAATCTCAGGTATTGCAGCAGGTAGCTTCCACTACAGTCAGTAGCCAGACATCAGCTTCAACTCCGGTTTCATCTGCCACAAGAGCTTTGTCCACCCAGGACATATCTATGCAACTGATGAGCATAGGACTTGCCGATACTCCGGAAAACCAGCAGCTGGCTTCCAAAATGCTGGAGTACGGTATGGAACTTAGCGATGAGAATTTTCAGCAGCTTTTCAAAGCCCTGCAGAACAAAGGAGCGAACGCCAATACGCAAAATGCCGCCCTGGCCGCTATGTCCAAGGGTCTTGCCGGAAATCCGGCTGCTGTCAAAGCGCTTGAACAATTTTTTTCAGGCAATATCAATTACGCGCAACAACTGCAAAATTTGCAGCAAAATATTTCTCTGGTCAATCAGTCTCTGAGTTCATTTGCCAGCGGTACAAACACTGCTTTGGTTAACAATTTAACCGCTTTGCTCGGGGAGTTTGACAAAAATATTAAAAAGATACAGAACAAGGACTCAGAAAAAAATACTGTGGTTTTAAGTAAAAAAGAAACTTCTACTCTTCAGGGCATGATGAGCAAAGGCGCGAATCTGCCTCCCGACCAGTTGAAAATGCTGCAGAACGTTCTGGCCAGGGGTACTGTCAACAACGCTGAAGAATTTGATATTTTGCAGAACCTGCTGGCTTTCAGCCAGGGCCTGTCCGGCGAGGACGCAGAGATTATGCAGAATTTGTTGTCGCAGTCCGGCAGTTTAAATTTGAACTTCTCCAAAAATTTCTTAATGGACCTCAATGCCCTGAAAGCGTTAATCGCGGGATTGCAGCAAAAACTTCAATTTGTGCAGGACCCGGCTGAACGTGCCAAACTCATGGAACTGTTGAAAAATTTGGAAAGCAGCATAACTCCTGTTATGGAGAATATTTCCGCGCAGGGTATTTTAAGTAAACTTTCCAAATATTATGATCCCAAGCTGCCGGACCGTTATTTTTACTGGATCATTCCCAGTCCTTTTGCGGAGATGGCCAAAAATATCGAGATATTGATAAAGAGGGATATGAGCAAAAAGGAAGCGCCGGTGAACCCGGAGAGGACACAGGTTATTATCAAGATGGAAACCGAGCAGTTTGGTGACGTGGCTGTAATCGTGGAAATATCAGGTAAAGATTTGTGGTACCTGTTCCATACCGAAAGTGAAGACGGCAGAAAATATATAGCTGCCAACTCGGCTATGCTCAGGGATCAGATGGCCACCTTTGATTATACAGTCAAAGGAATCAGCTCGCAGGTGAAAAAGATACAGATAAATAAAATATTAAACCCGACCATTGATCTGGAAGATTTGAGAAGGATCAGAACAGAAGCGTAACTGGTGAAGAGTGAAGAGTGAAAGGCGTCATACTGAGCTAGTTTACCCTGAGCTTGTCGAAGGGAAGCGTGACCAAGTATTACGAAGTATGACAGTAGTAAGTTGAAAGGTGAAGCGTGAATCGTGAAGCGTGAAGAGTGAAGAGTGAAAAGCGTCATACTGAGCCAGTTTACCCTGAGCTTGTCGAAGGGAAGTATGACCAAGAGACAGTTGAAGAGTGAAAAGCGTCATACTGAGCTAGTTTACCCTGAGCTTGTCGAAGGGAAGTATGACGGTAGAAAGTTGACGCGTGAAGCGTGAAACGTGAAAAGTGAAGAGTGACGAAGGGAAATGAGGGAAGAAGGACGAAGGAAGAAGGAAGATTGGAAG
>JAQURL010000112.1 GCA_028715625.1 Candidatus Margulisiibacteriota bacterium
GGTTGGCGATGATATTCTGGAAAAACTCATCAGTCTTTCTCAGGAAGTAAAAGATATATCAGCCTGGTTTTTATACAACGCTTCCGGGACCAATCAATATTTCGATATTCCGGTGAATAAAAACCAGGAGTTTAAGACTTATACGGATTTTTCCGATGAGTTAAAATATGTCGATGCTACTTGTTTTAGCGGGATTGTCAGTTATAACGGGTCTGATTGTTGCGACAAGATTTTTGATTGGCTTAAAAGTGAATCAAGAAATGGCACCTCCGGTCTTCCTGTTTATATTAAGAAGGTAGATGGAAGTTTTAATGAGGTAATCCCGTCCAGGTTGATTGATGATAATAATTTCAATATTGATGGTACGATATTTGGAACTAATCTTTTATACCAGGATTATAAAGATAAAATTTTCCAGCGGCTGGATAAGTACAGTAAGCCCTATATCATCAATATGGCTGCAACCGGAACAAACTTCACGAATGTGAATGCGGACGAAAATCTTAAAAAATTATTAAAATTTTCAGACAATTTTTCTACCTATATCAGCAGTATTGTAAGTAACAGTAATAAAAGTTTTCTCAGAGATCAAAGTGTCACAACAAGTTCAGGTACCTACTCGTCAATTTTTGACTATTATCTGGATAAAAAGTACAAGCTGGAAAATGTCGATTTGCATAGCACGGATACCAGTCATTATGACGGTCTGGAAGATAAATCTACCATAGTTACCAGGACCCGGGAAATTATCGAGAAACTAGCCCAATACCAGAATAAATATATCTTGCGCCAGGATCTTGTTGACGCTCTGGGTGGCACTTATTCCGCAGCCATGGGAGAAGT
This sequence comes from Candidatus Margulisiibacteriota bacterium, assembly GCA_028715625.1. Taxonomy (NCBI): domain Bacteria; kingdom Bacillati; phylum Candidatus Margulisiibacteriota; species Candidatus Margulisiibacteriota bacterium. The sequence continues at coordinate 844 of JAQURL010000112.1, forward strand.
TTTTTCTTATGCCTTTACCAATAATAACGGACAGTATTTATACCTCAAACCGGAAATTGCTTTGCCAAACCTGAATAGCAAACTTAGTGAAAAGGGTTTTTCATCATCATACATACAAAACTTTGATAAAATTTGGCAAAACGCCAAGGCCGCAGATTTCAAAAGTATGAGTTCTAAAATTACGAGCCTTATCGGCCGTGGTTTTGAGGGCGCTACCCTTTATGCTGCTCTGGGATTTCTTAGCGAAAAAGAACAGCAGATTTTTTACGATATGGACAGCATTGATAAATTTAACAAAATTACCTATGGTTCATTAAACTATTTATACGATAGTAGTTCCAGAGAATTGATCAATATTAATGAAAAAGGTGCGCATGATATCGGATATTACCCGGCCAAGATAGCCAAAGATCGATTTGCATCCACCGTTTTGTCGAAGAATAGCAGAGTAGTAAATGACGATCTTACAGGCAGTCAACGTTCACCATCCGCTGCTGATTCTAATCAGTTGGATAAGCTTTATTTTGAAATGATATATAACATGCAGAAAATGAATACCTTTTACATGGCCCAACTGTTTTCTTCACCTATCGAGGGCATTGACGGCTCGTTTAATCCTGTAGACGGCAGTTGGGATAATGTCAGGCTTAATTATCTTACACCATTGGGTGATGTCAGGGCTAATACTCTCAGCAAAAAGAAATTTAAAGCCAGTTCCGATGCTAACGATGAATATAATATAAATGAATTATTAACTAACGAAAAAATTACGTTGCCTGTTAGTGAGATCAGGAAATTATTTAGCGGAATAACAACAAATAATTTTCTGGATCCGATAGCTTTGGAAAATGCTACAGATGGAACATTCAAACCTTATTACTATCTTAATACGGCAACAGTTTTACAGGATTCAAGCTCTCATCAGCCATCATCTTATCTTGTTGGGAAATTATGTTCGCTTTTTGGTTTGTCTTCCGGCGATACAACATCAGGTACCGGCGATATACTGGTTTCCGGTACGAGATTAAAAGCGAATATCAAAACTTTACAAGATCTGATTTTTGATGGCTCAAGAGCTTCAATTTCTAACTATACGGAGATGTTTAACAATATCGAATATTCCATAGATGGCGGGACCGATTATTTTCCTATATTTGATTTTTCCACCAATAACGGTACTTATATGGAGTTTAATATAAACTTTAATGCGACCAGTGATGTTAATTTTAAAATTAGAATGTCTCAACTTAATCCTGTGGCGCTACAAAATCATATACCTTCTCAGCCGGACTCCAATGATGATGGCACTAACGATATCCCTGTGTTTGTTGCTGGTCTTTCCGAGTCCGACTGGCAGACCATTGTTCTGGATGCGTTCGATAGCAGTTACCATTTGAAGAGTAGCCAAAGATTTGATGATCCGGGGGATATAACCTTTCCCGGCCAGATGCGTAAATATCAATTATTGGATAAGCTGGGTGTATACAAGAAAGGCGCAAATCCCAGTGCTGAAAAACTAAATAGTTTTTGTGTCGATTTTTTTGGAAGCGGGAGTGCTGGCAATGATGATGTCCTGAATTTTAAACAGGACTTAATAAACAATGATTCTTCTCTGGATTCACTCCTCAGTAAATATTTCACAAAAGAAATAGATGGGCTGTACAGCGATTCCTCTTATAAGGATACTAATATGAATTCTTTTAAGAACACATTATATGCCTATTACGCTGCCAATAAGTCAAAAAGTATCAAACAAACCATGCTTTCATTTGCCACTGCCGATGAAGTATTTGGAGCGCTCAAAACTGTCGGCCTGGTACAGGACGCCGGTAATGGCTTCTATGAATTCACAGATTCAATGGGTACATTTTTCAATAATGATGCCAGTGGCTTTGAACAGTTTTGCGCTGATATGAGTGCCGACCTTACAGCCGGGATAAACAGCAAGGTGCCAAAACCTGGAGATACCTCTGTGTTTGATGGTACGCTGAAGGAAGCGTACTGGCATCCTTTGTATAATAAACTGAAAGAATTTTATGTGGGGATGGACTTTAGCGGAAAGAGTAATGATTTATTCGCGAATATTACGGACTATCTGGCCAAAGCTTCCGACTATGCTGATATGGATATGGATAGCACGGAAATGGATATGAAGATAAATCAAACCAAACAGATCATGGAACAATCAGTTGCCAAAGACTATGAAAGCATGCGTACTTTTGTTGTTTCTTTATATAAACGAATGAGCACCCTGGACCTTGGAGGCACAGTGCACAACAGTACAGTCTCAACAGCCTATCAGGATTATCTTCCGCTTTTTGGTACCAATCAGGATGCCTTCGGTCTTACTTATTTTAATATTGATGGATCCCAAAACAACACTTTGCAGGCTCTCATAAAAAGTATGGGCCGATCCAAAACAGAAGCTGATCTGAAAACAGCAATTTTTACCAATGTAACTACCGGTTATAGTGAATCTGATAAAGGGAAGGTTATAGCTACTCTTAAAGGAATGGGTTTTATTCAACCCAGCGGCACCAGCTATACAGCCGAGAAATTTCTGGACCTCAATAATTTTCCGGTTATTACGGACGGGACATCTAAATTGATTTCAATAACAATGCAGGACAAGCAAACAATAATTTCCAATTTCCAGCAGTGGTATTTGAGCAATCTTGTGAATCTGGTTGGTACCGGTATGGATAATCCTTATTTGCAAAATGTACTGGGTGGAACAAATAATATCAGTCTGCCGGTTAAGGAAGCAATCAGGAATATACTGGCTGATGATGATTTTATTTCCACCCTGAAAACCATGAGCAGTATTATGGATGGCTCCAATGTCAGATTTAAGACCAGCAATTATTTTGATATAAATGCTTACCTGCAGGGGGATGAGTTGAACTACAGCAGATTTACAGGTTCGAACCTCAAGGATACTTCTTCAGTCAATTTCTATACTTATCACAGCGACACGGAAGATGTAGATTATGATAACTTGTATAAAGTAGACGTCGCCTTGAGAAAGCTGATTAACGACAAATGGGCTATGGGTTCCTATAGTTTTACCGGAGATAGTGATTATTTAAGTATTATAAACAGTATCAAGGACATTAAAGCTGATATACCTTCTTTATCAATAGATACCATGAAAACCACTCTCGCAACCAGCACTGATTTCCAGACATATTTGAGCAGTGTGGTAGACAGCAATCCCCAGGCAGAGAGCAATTACGCTGCGGATTGCTTGAGTCTTGCCGGAAATTACAGTAGTATTGCGGAGAGTATAAGGAAAAAGTATGTAAGTCTTAATGGTGCTGCAGACAATTTCGTAATAGATTTTTCCAAGGAAAATTTTGCTGCCGCGCTGGGTAAAGACTGGTTGAAATGGTTAAAGATCAGTTCTGACGGTACCACACAACTTGATGG
>JAQURL010000113.1 GCA_028715625.1 Candidatus Margulisiibacteriota bacterium
CAGGAGCAAGATGAAATCGCTCTCAGGAGTCACAATAACGTAGAGCGAGCAACTATGGACGGTTCTTTCGCAGACGAAATAGTGCCTATTTCGATCAGGCAGGAATGACTGTGAAAATATAGGATATTTTGTATTCCTGGATGATTTTCCGCAGTTCCTCGTAAGAGTGTGCTTGAGGTTTCCCGTTGTAGGGGGTATCGTAGGTCACGACATGAATAACATCATGCTGCAATACGCGGCCAAAAAGCGGGGCGGTAAGATTGTCATAATCGCAGGCAATAACGCTTCCGGTTTCAACATTATTTTCAACCCATTCCCAGGCTATCCCGATAGGGCCGTATATCCATCGATAATACTCAAACGGAGGCAAGGTTTTGAATTGTGAATAAGCCTGCAAGACCTTTCCCTGGTACGGGACAAGAATGGGAAGTGTAACGATAAAAGAGAACCCCAAAGATATTATTATAAGTGCATCCATAATTTTTTTATGCATGCCGGTTAACTGGTTTTGGACATAGGCTATAGCAATGGCAGTAATGGAACAAAGAAAGATAATATACCGTGGCACGGGGCAGGTGCTGGTTAAAAACCACAAGGCTAATGTCAGGGGAAAGCACAGTAAAATCATGAACAATAATGTTTCTTTTTTCTTAAACGATACATACGAGGCATAAAACAGGCTTACAATTCCCAGGACAAATTGCATGCCAAAGCCGTTTTCGATGGAATAAGTAACTGCGCCGCGTATTTTTTCCTTTAAAGGGTATAATAGCCATTCTGCCCGGCTATTAACGAACCATTGTTCATACACCGATGTTTTTCCAAGTTTTTCAGTGCCCGTTAACAGGGTAATATTAAAAAGTTTAATTTCATAGGGAAATACGGGATTCCCGGTAATAATAAAATTTCTTACGTACCAAAATCCACCGCCGGTGAAAGCAAGTAAAACTCCTGCAGTCAGGAATTGGGGGGATAATTGTTTTCTGTTTACATAACAGAGAAGAAATACTGCGACAAGTAACCAAAACCCTCCTGGTTTTATCCCGCTTGCAATACCCAGAACAGTACAACTTAAAAGGAAAAGGTATGTTTCTTTTGTTTTGGAATATCCCACAACAAAATTCAGAACCAGAATGATAAAACAGGAAAATATGACATCAACATAAGCGACTGAACACAAAAGCATTATTGCCGGGGTAAGCAATACCAAGGGGATTACGATTATCGCATCGTGTATATTTAACTTTCGGGCAAGGCTGTACGTTGCCAGCGATAGCATCAATGCGAATGGAACCTGGGTAAGGTTAAGGAGATTTAGGCTTTTGCTCCCCAGATACAGCCACATCATGAACAGGCTTCCGTTCATCGGAAAAAATGACGTAGCGCACAATGGCTGGATAATAAAGATACGCTTTTCTTGTACCCAGTGAAATACGGTAGGGAGGTGATAGGTAATGCTGTCCCACCCATACGGGGGGATAAGCCATCCCAGAAAAACAATAAAACCGTACGATACCAGAATAAACTGAAAAAAGAGAAGATGCCGGATATTTTTAATTGAAGAAACAGCTTCTATTGAAGTAATTCGCCAATGAATCTTTTGCCACGAATAGCAGATAATCGGTAGTGATATCAGAAAATTAGTTAAAAAAAGATTGAATGTGTCCAATTTGCCCAGCAGGCCCAGTGCTGCTTGCGTTACAATGATTTGCAGACTAAACCAAACGAAACTTCCCAGCAAGAGGTCATAGGTATCTGTGAGCTTTTTTTGAAGTAGAAGGGCATAGGAAAAAATAATAAGAATTGAAACGCCGATAAAAAAAATTATCTGTACCATGTATTTTCTAAAAAGTTGATAAATCCCTGCCAAAGATAATCAGTCATATGCCAATGGAAATAAGCATAGAACAATAGTGCGGCTGAGGAAACTACCAGGAAAAATATATTGGGAAATGAACCTTTAGTGGATTGTGATGATTTTTCACCCATCGAAAACCTCTATTGTGTAAACCGTATTTTATGCTAAGATTATATTACAATTATGCGATTGAAACAAATTTTAAAACAATAATGACTAAACGCGAAAGAAATCCAGTCGCCATTACGCCTTTTCTTGAAAAAGACAGCCTGATGTTTATTATTATTTTAGGGTTGTGGATCATGACAATTCTGCATTTTGATCCTAAAATAATACATTATCTCCCTAGAAACAGTACTTTGCTGCCAAAAATTTCTATCTTAATTTTTTTAGTTTGCGTGGATGTCTTCTGGCTTTACGGGATATATCACCTTGTTATCGCTTTTTTTTCTGCTTTTGTAGTTAAGGCAAATAATATTATTAACAAAGAGCAGGGAAATAGCGATAGAACAGCAATCCTTTATTTGACTATGAATGATTTCCGGGAAGAGGCTGTTTTATCATGCTTAAATCAAGATTCTGACAACTTCAATGTTTTTATACTGGATGACAGCGATGACCGATATTGCAGAGAAAAAGTTGATAGCTTTATCACCAGAAATAATCAAGTCAGACTTATTAGAAGAAAAGCGAGAACGTATTTTAAAGCAGGCAATCTTAATAATGCTTTATCTGAAATTTACAAGGACTATGATTACTTTGCGGTATCAGATTCTGACGGTATCCTGCCGGACAATTTTTTGAAAACGCTTTTGCCATATTTTAAGCTGGACAAGAATATAGGATTTGTTCAGGCGAATCAGCGTTGGAACCCAAACCAGGAATCCGAGTTTGCAAAAGATTTAGGTCTAAATACTGATGTTCATTGGAAATATTATCTACCGGCAAAAAATATTTATGGATTTCTCATGTTTTATGGCCATGGGGCTATAATAAGAACTGATATTTGGAAGGAAATAGGAGGCTTCCCCCATTCGATCACTGAAGATCTGGTCTTTTCTTCGTTGGTGAGGGGAAAGGGTTATATCGGGGTATTCGTTCCGGAAGTAATATGCTTAGAGGATTATCCCGAGGATTACAAATCATTCAGGATTAGAAATGAGCGGTGGGTTAAAGGAACAACAGAATACTTGTTTAAATGGTTCCCGAAGCTTTTGCTCTCAAGTAAGGTCCCTTGGTTTGAAAAACTGGATGTGTTTGTTTCAGCGGGAATTTTATTGCAACCATTTGTGTTCATTATTTTCTTATTAATCGTTAGTGTTGTTTTGCCTTTTGCCGCCAAGTGTTTCGGGTTATATATTCCTTTGGTGGCGACATTTGTTCCTTTAAGCACCGCATGGTCAACCTTTTTTGCCGGAGTATATTTTTCTTCAAACTGGACTTTTGATTTTTTCCTCATGATGACTATTGCGGCTTTTGCTCAGTTTGCCCCGTTATTTTGGTCAATGTTGAAAGATCCGATAAGAATTACCAGGCATATAAGTTGTTTTATGTTTATTTGCCTGTCTTCCAGCATCGCTTCTTTTATAAATATTTGCAGTATCATAATAAGCAGAAAAAGCAATTTTTTAGTCACGGGGATAAGAAAAAAGAAGGATACGCTAGAGCATAAAATTATAGTCTTCGTTGAAATGATTTTCAGCGTCTTTTTGGTTTTTTCCACGCTGAAAACAGGAAATGTTTGGCTTGTAACAGTTCCATTTTCAGTGATTCTTAATCCGTTCATGTATAAAATAAAATGGGACAATCCCATTTTTGTGGTAGTTACTTATTTGCCGTTTGTCCTGATTTCCATGATTGTTATTCTTATTTCAATCAGCACGTTTTAAAACTGTGATTTAAAACTGTGATTTCAAAAAAGTATTGACAATCCAGGCATGATGCGATAAGAATAGAACAAAAGTTCTTTAATAGCTATTGTTCTCATTGA
>JAQURL010000114.1 GCA_028715625.1 Candidatus Margulisiibacteriota bacterium
CCCATTTCAAAACACTGATTGTATTACTGCCACCTTTATTAATTATGACCGGCATATCCTGACCTGGGGCAACATTATAGCAACTCTGCAATTTGATTTTATCTTTGATGTCAAAGCGTAGAAAAAGGTCTTCAGCGGGTATAAAAACGTATCTGCCGCACATGAGCTAATCATACCAATTTTTACCAAGTTATTCTATTATCTTGATAATTGTTTAGCCGGCCTATAGATCATTGATTCGAGATTACCGATAAATCCCAGTTTCTCCACAGTTTCCGCCCACTTTTTATTCTGGAACTCATTTATTGTGACACTGATGGAGAAATTATCCGCGAAAGAATCGACATAATCTATGACTTCTTTTAATAACTCACTGCCTATACCAATTCCCTGCCAATGATCCGGTATACTATGACAACGTTTATAATTATGATTCACTAACTCAAGGTCATTTTGATTTTCTTTATTACCTTTTAAAGCGAAACCACCGATAAAATATTTTTCATCCACGAAATCATGTATCTTGCAGGCAATAGCAATAAAAAATTCTGTAGGCAACAAGGAAATATACTGATTAAACGCCGCGGTAACCTGGAAAAAATAAACTCTCCGCTTATCTCTGCAAATATATTCCTTCAGAAACTTAATTTCATCAATATCGTTAATTTTTAAATTAATAAGCTGTTGGGCATTATCCAGCATTTCTCTTAACGAAATAATTTTACGTATCATATAAATATATCGAATGGATTTTTTTTATTGTTGCTTTTATTTTTTCAAAAAAATATACTATTGGCAAAATTATTTTTAAAAATCGGAGGATATTATGCAAATCCGCTTCAGTTTTGTTCTGGTAAATGATCAGGAAAAAGCTCTACAATTTTACACTAAAATTCTGGGCTTTAGAAAAATGGCCGACCTAGCTTTTGGTGATATGCGCTGGTTAAGCGTGGTTTCCAAAGAAAAAGATGGCGGCGTTGAACTGGTCCTAGAGCCGATTAATTTCCCTCCGGCGAAAACGTACCAGAAAGCTCTTTATAAAGCCGGAATGCCCGCGACTTCGTTTCAAACTAACGACATTCAAAAAGAATTCAATAAACTCAAAAAACATGGTGTAACTTTTAAAGGTGAACCCGAAAACTTCGGACTTATAACATCAGTCCTTTTTGATGATACCTGCGGGAACTGGATAAATCTGGTGCAGGCGAATTCATAGAAAAATTATTTCGGACATCAAGATTTTTGAACCTAACGACAGCTAGTCCAAACGCTGAAAGCGTATCGGTTCTGATCTTATCATAATTAATTTGTTCTTCCTGATAATAATGTCCGCCACCCACTTCAACAACAAGTAGAGCTTTTGCACAATAAAAATCCACAATATAATGCCCAATTACTTTTTAGGCGACAAAATTTTGTCTAAAAAATTAAGCATGATATAATTGAATTGTGAAAAAATCATCCGGCCTGACATGTCAGATATGTAATCAGCCCAAGTCGAAACAAGACTTAATGCCTGCGGAATTTGTAAATCCCTCGATAGTCGAACTGATTAAAAAAAAGCACCCGGACTGGTCTGACAAAAAATATATATGCACCAAAGACCTGAACAGTTACCGGGCCGCTTATGTGCGAAATATCCTCAAATCCGGAAATAAGGAACTGTCTTTGCTGGACAAACAAATACTTCAAAGCATTGAAGAACGTAAACTGTTGTCAAAAAACGTAGACAGAGAATATAAACGTCAACTGACTTTTAAAGAGAGAATGGCCGATATGTTGTCTGATTTTGTAGGCAGCTGGACTTTTATCCTGTTTTTTATTCTGATCATTTTTTTCTGGATAGCTATCAACGTCTCTCTTTTGTTTCATGTGTTTGATCCTTATCCTTTTATTCTCTTAAACCTTGTACTATCTTGTATCGCCGCGATACAGGCTCCAATTATTATGATGAGCCAGAATAGACAGGAATCCCGGGATCGTCTGCGTTCCGAACATGATTATCAGATAAACCTCAAAGCGGAAATGGAGATAGCCCAGCTTCAGGAAAAAATAGATTATTTAATAAAAAATCAGTGGCAGAAACTGCTTGAAATCCAGCAGGTTCAACTTGATCTTATGGAAGAAATGAGTCGTCATATCAAAACCGAGAAAAAAAAGAAAACAAAAATTGTTTGAGCCACAAGTTATGGAATATTTGTATATTTAGACCGATATATTATTAAGATAAACTCAAGCCAGGGGATTAAATGAATTTAAAAATAGTGGAGAGCGTTGAGGGGGCCAGCTATTGCTGGCCCTCTTAAATACGTACAACTGATTTTCAATCAAGTGGTCGGGGTGAGAGGGCTCGAACCTCCGGCCCCTACGTCCCGAACGTAGTGCGCTACCAGCTGCGCCACACCCCGACTTCGTTCGACTTTGGCGAGCTACGACGGGCAAGCCCGCCATTTCCGCCAGAAGCTTCTTGTTAATATTCCATACTCGACGCAAAATGGAATTGCGGCGAGACGCCAAGGAGCGAGCCCCGGAGGTGTGCTGTTTAGCACATTGTATCGGCTCTTAGCGATCCGCATATGCGGAGAGCTTAGAGACATCCACGCAGCCCAGCCCAAAAGGCTGGTGCGAGTGCCGGAGGCGAGCGACAAAGGCAACAAAGCCGAACAAAGCCGCAAACTATTTTGCTAAGAGTATCTTTAGTAACAGACGAATTATTATACTATATGAAGGTTGAGATTGTCAGTGCCGTTTTTTAAAGAATATCCAGATATTTCAGGTATCTTTCACTATCCTCTTTTTCACCGGAAGAATAAAAAACGATATCACCTTTACCTTTATTCAGAGACTGAGGAATTCTTTCTTCAAGTAATCTTTTTAAATGTTTTACTGTGCCCAAATTTCCGTCGATAATATTTATCGTCCGGGGCAAAACTTCCTTTAAATTTTTTCTGTAATAAGGAAAATGGGTACAACCCAGTACAACTGTGCTATATTCAGCCAGATTATACGCTGCCAGTTTTTCCTTTAAATAAGGATTAATTATTTTCCCATCAAAAATAAACTGCTCTGCATAAGCCACTAATTCAGGCAATGCCAAAACATCAACAGTTTTCTCTGAGTCAACTTTGGAAACAAGGTTCTGAAATTTCTCTTCCTTAAGTGTGACCGGAGTTGCCAAGACCAATATGCGTTTATTGTTTCCATTGTGTTCCACAGCGGGTTTTACTGCCGGCTCCATGCCGATTATCGGGAATGAATAGTTTTGACGCAAAGCATTAATTGCTATACTGGTTGCGGTATTACAGGCTACAACCAGGGCTTTAACTTTTTGACCAGCGATAAATTCCACTGCTTCCAGAATATATTTTTTGATGTCACTTTTTGTTTTGGTGCCATAAGGTACATGTTCCGTGTCCGCGTAATATATATAATCTTCCCGGGGTAATATTTTTAACGCTTCTTTTAGAACTGTAAGGCCGCCTATACCGGAATCAAAAAAAGCTATTCGCTGTATGCTCATGGGATACAATTCTATA
>JAQURL010000115.1 GCA_028715625.1 Candidatus Margulisiibacteriota bacterium
GCGTGGGATTTTTTTCTTTTTCAGGGTCCAATGGTTTTGCCCAGAGCATATAGCTATTACCGTTATGCACTAAGTGGCAGGCCCCGCAGAGCCCGGATTCTTCCGCGGTTTTTCCTAAAATATTTTTTTCGCCTGCCGCGGAATTGATCAGATTATGGGGAGTGTTTTTCAACTTGTCTTTGTCAGGGTGGCAGGTTGAACACAAGACTGGTTTTGCCGCTACCGCCGCGGGTGCAGGTGTGCTATGGATTATATGGCAGGAAGGGCAGCCCTTAGCATTAAACCCAGTGTCCTTTTCAGGCTTTTGTTTGAAAATATGAGTCATTGCGACTTCGTCGGTTTTATTCATATGACAGTTTTGACAAAGAGCTTCCTGTGAAATCCGGAAAAAACCGGGTTCTTCAATTTTCTTTTTTGATACTCCATGGGGGCGGTGGCAAGTACCGCAATAAATTTTCTTATCTTTTGTCAGCGGAAGATTATCCGACACATTGATTTGAGAAGATTGTGTTATTGCGGTTGAATGGCCTTTGGAAATTATAGAATTTCTTGAGTCCCTTATTGAACCGTCATGGCAGCTATAACACATTTGCTTGTCAGCAGAATTTATATCCTGTTTATCAACAAGAGAATTATCCTTTGTCAGCCGTTCAATATGGCACAGGGCGCACTCTATTTCTATCTCTTTATTTTTTTCTGCCCGTGAAATAGAACAAATAAGCAGGAAAAATAGTATAAATATAAATTTTTTCATTTTGTTGAATATTATATCATATGAATAATAATACCTTTTCGGCTAAATTTGATAAAAAAAGTAATGTAAAATAAGTTCTTGACCGAAAGTAAAAGGTATTGGTATAATTAAACGACATATTTGTATGGGTTTCGGAAACCAATTAATATATTCAGGGGTATAACAAACTATGCAAAAAATAAATAAAGTATTGCTTCTGGCAGGACTGGTATTTTTTTGTTCCTCCGCTTATTCTCAAGAGTCTACCGCTCAAAAACAAGCTACAACAATAACTGAACAGGATATTCCCATAAAATGTACGCAGGTGATTAATTTAGGTTTTGATGCCGGCCCTGTAGCTGTTGATTCAAAAGGTAATATTTATACTACAGGGGGCAAGGGAATAAAAGTTTACGATAAATTGGGACAATTAGAGTTTGATTTTGGTTTAAACGACAGCGTTTATGTGAATAAAGTTTATGGAAAAGAGATGTGTGGTATAGGTGGTATTGATATAGATGAGAAAGATAATATTTATATATCTAATGCAGCCCTTGTGACCGTAGAGGTATTTACAACTGCGGGAGAGTTTAAAAAAAAGATAAGTTTTCCGCCGCCTCCGGGAAAAGGGATGTGGGCGGCAGAAGATATTGCCGTAGATTCTGCGACTATTTATACGATTGCCTACGGAGAGGCTAATATTTATATTTTTACTCCGGATGGACTTTTATTAAAACGATGGAATAAGCCGAAAGAAGAGGAAAAGGATGGTTCGTTTGGCGCTATCAGCAGTATCGCGACTGATAGATATAGCAGCCATAAACAAAAGAGAATTTATGTAGGGGCCTATTCTTCAGGCCGTGTTTATGTCTTTGATAAAAATAGAAGGCTTCTTTTTACCTTTGGCAACCGGGGTGCTAACCTTGGAGAATTTTTGGATATTAATGGGATAGATGTTGATAGCGAAGGGAATATTTATGTCCTTGACGGCGCGTATGGCGCCTGTTCGGTATTCAACACGGATGGTAAATTTCTTTATCAGTTTGGGCATAAAGGAGAGATGGCAAAAACCCTGTATTTTTCGAAAGGTATCTTTATTGATAAAAATGATAAGATATACATTGGAAATGGAGCAAGAAATAATATTTTAGTTTGGGAAAAAGTTAAAAAATAATAGGAAATTAAAGTATGAGATTTAAAAAATTTGTGTTTTTAGTAATAATATTGCTGTTAAGCCGGATGGTTATAGCCAAGGGGCCGCATTTTGGCGGAGGTACATCAGTTGGTGACCCCGGTTACAGGTTAGAAACCACGTATGGAGCAGATAAATGCAAGCCATGTCATATTCCTCATAGCGCTAAAGGGGAAAGTAGATTATGGCCGGTAGGGGTAGATAGCTCAGGGGTCACTACAATCCAAAATTTGTGCACATATTGTCATAGTCAAGTAAAAACGGTTGACCTTGTAGATAGAGATGGTGATGGTTTTTATGATGGTTTGAATGATGCGCATGTTTTAACTCGCGCGCACGGCCAGAATGGCCCCAGATATTCTGATACTGATACAGCAAGCATAGATATATCAAGACGGTATGGGCCCGGACATTTATATCGGCATAGCGCAGAGCATGCTCCGCATCATGACAGTAATAAGGGAGATACAGTTCAAACCAGAGATGGCGATAGTACAATACAGGGTTATGGAGCAATATCCAACTATGATACAGGTTTTGGGTCAATGGCGGTCAGCGCGGATTCCAGTTCCGCTGATCAGGATTTTTCCAGACTATCCCGGCTTTCCTGTTTTTCATGTCATAATCCTCATGCTGATTATGTTTCCAGTTATATAAATCGAAGTGAAGATCCAAACGATTTGGATTCTATGAATACTTATGATTTTTCACAGGCTGATAATTATATTTTGAATTTGGTGGGTGATGTTAATTATAATACGACTTATTATGAATCCGTTGGTACATACCAGAAGAATTTGTATATTGGCAGGACGAGGCTGGTTTGTCTTGGGTGCCACTATGGCGGAACTGAGCCGGATTCAACTGGTTTTTATGATGCTCCGCTTTCACCGACAGTAATTGATGGGATTATCCCGCCGTTCCCGCCGGGCAGAAATCAAAGCCAGGGTAGAATGAATGTAACCGCGCACTATGATGGTAAATCAAAATGCATTTCCTGCCATCCCTGGGATTGGCCGCCGGCTAATTGTACCAGTTGTCATGGTTTTCCTCCGGTGGGTGCCAGTGGTTCGCCGCCATTAGATAGACATTATCCAAAGGATTATAATACGACTAATTTCCCTGCTTTTTCTGTAAAAGGGATAGGCGCGCATGAAACCCATGTAATAGGACAGGGGTATGATTGTGTTGTTTGTCATCGAACTTTTGCCGGGGATTTGCATAATAATGATACGGTCGATGTGCTTTTTGAGACAGCATTTGTTTCTATTGTGGAAACTACTGCTACATCAACCACTTATGTTACAGTGGACGTTAAGTTTCCTGGAGGAACAAGACTTTTAAATAGCGATACTTGTGAAATTACCGGAACGGGTGAAGGCAAAAGTATAAGATGTCTGGTAGCTTGTCATAATCCGATCCCGGGCGGAGGAAGTTTTGATAAGTGGGTTGCATGGCCGTCAGTACCTGTTGGTGAGAGGGGAACTCCTCCTTTGACGCCTTTGAACATTTCTTTTGTATGGCAAGATGTTTACAATGCTATTTCCTGTGTAGACTGTCACGATGGTTTG
>JAQURL010000116.1 GCA_028715625.1 Candidatus Margulisiibacteriota bacterium
AGCGACGAAATCCACCAGCTTTTTGTGCCAAACAGGGATTGTTCGTTTGCTGATTTCGTAGCAGATAACGTAGGCATAGTTTTTGGATTTATTCTTATGAAAATAAAGACATCTGTTGAATCTTCTTGGTATAATTTTTTATTAGGGAAGAAAAAATAAAAAATTTGGGGGAACAGGTATTACCTCAGAATACAACGTTAGTATCTATATAACACAAGACGAAGCAATCGTAACCCTTCTGAATGAGGATAAGGCGATTGTCAGTATTGATAAATATTCATTCAAATCAGTAGCTGACCAAACCGAGATCGGTAAAGCCAGATTTTTAAAAGAAAAACTTAAAGAAAAAGATATTCTCACACAGCTAAAAAAAATCTGGATAATACCAGGACAGCCATATACTTCCGAAAGATTCCTGGCTTTGTCACTGAACCCAACGGATGATTTTTTAACAGGAGTTAAAGATAGGGTTAAACAGGTATACAAAGATGCTATTAGTAATAGCGAGCTGTTTTACAAGATTGTACATGAAAAAGTTGATAAAAAAGTTGATTATCTTTTATCTATCATGCTGGTTGAGCAAGCCCTGTTTAAGGCTTTTAACAAAGTTTTCGGTCTCAAAAAAAACTCAATTCTCATACAATGGCTACCTCCTGATTATTGTCTTTTAAAGACTTTGCAGTGGTTAAGCAAAGAAGAGTTGACGCAAAAACTGCTTATATTTATCCGGGATACATATACTGAACTTATTTTTTATCTGGACAAGCAGATTTTTTATGTAAAGAGGATAAACTTCAGCAAAGACTTAATCCGTCAGGTATTAAAAGAAAATCACTATTCTGATAATCAGGTAAAGAACGTGCTGGAGCTGGAACTGGACTTCAACCGCAGAGAGGAACTGGATATAGTGTTAAGCTTGAAAATAATTGTCGACCATTTTCTGACGGACATAAAAAACGGCATGCAATTGTTTAATAATATGGCCGGAAAAACAATAACAGAAATTGTAATTGTCTCTACCGAATTGAAAAAGAACCATATAGATGAATTGATAGCAGGAGATTTGCAACTGCCAGTGCAGTTTTATGATTACAATATTATCCGGGATTTATTTTCGGATAATTTAAAATGGCCTGAGCATATAAGTGCTGAAGAGCTGTTTGTATGTTTATCCGTAGTGGAAATTTCTCAAAGCATGGATTTGTTTCATCTTTTTCCCAATAAAAAAATATCTCTGCTTTCAACAGCAACTTCTGATAAATCGCGGCAAGCCAGGAAGCAGATCAGTTCTTTAAAAAATTTTCTGCCGGCCCTGGCCGGGGTACTTGTTCTTTCTTTTATTGCCTGGAACCTGTTGCATTTTGAGTACAATAAATCAACCCGGGATTTGTATGCCGTAAAAAACAAGCTTACCACGCTTAAGCAGCAATATATAGTTTACGAGGATGAAGCCAGAGAAGCCGAAGACAACGAGATTTTATTAAATATCAGAGAGACTGAAAAGAAGGTGCAGGAGGAGCTTGACCAGTTTTTACAGCTGCTGATCGGCTACAAACCAGAAGCCTTAACGCTGGAACATTTTTCTTTTGACCGCAGCCTTCTTGCTATAAACATCAGCGGTAGAAGCAGTCGTATCGCTATAATCAATCAATATCTGGACTATTTAAGCCGCAAAGCCAAGATGAAGGAAATGACACTGGATAAAATTGATAAAATATCGGAAAACGATTATGCGTTTTCTTTAAGGATAAAAATGTAATGGAAAAAAATAACGGACTTGATTTTAAAAAGTTGGTTCCTGAAGGGAAAGAATATTATCTCTGGATATTCCTGGGACTGTTCGCCATCATGATAGTTCAGTTTTTTCTTTATCCCCAGATGGTCAGGGTCAGAATACATCATCAGTTAATAGGTGTTTATCAAAAACAACTTAAGGTTTTTGAAGAAAAAATTACCCATTCCATGCTTATAGATAACAAGCAGGGAATCCCTAAGAAAAAAGTGACTGGCAAGCCTATACTTAAGGACCCGGTATTGCTTTTTAACGAACATTTTCTTAATAACGCCTATAACTCCTTTATATTAAAAAATATTTCATATGGCGATAAAATCTATAACGGAGACATAATGGAATTGCCGGTTTTTCTGGAATTCAGCGACGCTTCGGGGAATTTAAAACAGTTTTTTAATAAGCTGAATCAGTTTTTTTATCCGGTTGAAATCAGTACCCTTGAAATCAGCGACTTATCACCCCGGCAAAATTTTGTTAAAATACAGTTGTTAATAAAAAAAAGAAGGTGAAAATTGCTAGATATAAATGAAATAATGGAGTGTCTGCCGCACCGCTATCCTTTTTTGCTGGTGGATAGAGTTCTTGAATTTGAATATGGCAAACGTGCCGTAGGCATTAAAAATGTAACCTTAAACGAACCGTTTTTTCAGGGCCATTTTCCCGGACATCCGGTTATGCCAGGTGTGCTGATAATAGAAGCCATGGCTCAGTTATCAGGTATAATTCTTTTATCCTTTCCGGAACTGAAAGGCAAGATGGCGTATTTCGCGGCTATGGAAAATGTGCGCTTCAGAAAACCTGTAGTTCCTGGAGATCAGATCCGGATGGAAGTAGACCTGTACAAGGTGAAGGGGCCTGTAGGCAAGACCATGGGCAAGGCTTTTGTTGACGGCAAAATTGTGGCAGAAGCCGAGATGACCTTTTCCATGGCGGATTCGCAAGTAGAAAAGTATATAGATTCAACCGCTAAAATTCATCCCAATGCCGAAATAGGTAAAGGCGTAAAAATCGGTCCCCATGCTTATATCGGTGAAGGTGTTAAGCTGAGCAACGGCGTAATAATAGAAGCTAATGTAGTCATTGAAAAATGGACTACAATAGGAGAAAACACTCATATTCATTATGGGGCGATTATTGGCAACACCACCCAGGACAAAAAATTTAAAAATGAAAAAAGTTACGTAGAAATTGGAGCCAGAAATGACATCAGAGAATATGTAACTATAAACAGGGCAACAGCCAAAGACGGAAAAACAATCATCGGTAATGATAACCTGCTGTTGACCAACGTACATATCGGCCATGATTGCGTATTGGGCAATAATATAATCATTTCCAATGCTGTACAGGTTGCCGGACATATTCATATTGAAAATAACGTGAATATCGGCGGTATGGCAGGGATTACTCAATTTAGCCGTATCGGTAAGATGGCTATGATCGGCGGCTATTCCAAAGTTAATCAGGATGTACCTCCCTTTATGCTGGTAGAGGGCAATCCGGCTATAATCAGAACATTAAACACTATCGGCATGGAGCGTAATAATGTGGG
>JAQURL010000117.1 GCA_028715625.1 Candidatus Margulisiibacteriota bacterium
AGGGGGAAAACGTAACTGCTACAGCAATGGCACCGAGAAATGCGGAGATACAAAAAAGAGCATGTCATACTGAGCCTGTCGAAGTATAGACATGCGGTTGCCAATAGTTCTACGACGCTCCGGCAATGCGCCGGGGGAATGCCGCCTCACCCCCTAACCCCCTCTCCACGAGTGGAGAGGGGAAACGTAATTGCTTCAGCAATGCGCGTCGGGGGTATGGGAAGATTTGTTCGCTGATAATGCTCCTACTTGTCTTGGTAAGGCGTCTTGAAAAAATACTGAAATATATTATGCGTTATACATATATGGTATAATTTTCAATAGTATTTACTTCCGTTGTTTAAACAAAAAGGGAGGATTTTATTGAAAATGATGAAGAAATAGATGAACTTATTAGGTTAAAATTCGCTAAACTTTAAATAAATTGTGCCACATTCATGGGAATAAAGGAGTTATTATGTCGTATAAACTTTTTTGTTTAAATACTAACTGTTTAGTAAAACAATCATATGCTGAAAACATCGTGGAATTAATTAAAATTTTTGTTGGAAAAGATTATTTGTTTGTTTGTCCAAGCTGTTCGTATAACATGTATATCGAAAAACATTTTCACTTACAAGAAGATGGAGAAACTTGGAACCCATTTCTCAGAGGAATAGTTCCTCTAGGTAATCAAAATGATACATATCAACCATTTATTTATCTTGTAAGTGATGAACCACAGAATATTATTTCTTCATATTGGTTTTGCTATTATAAGGATACCAGAAAACAAGGTGGGAAACTAAAGCTTGGTTATGGTCCAGGAGGTCCTCCTGTATTGTCTATTGGTCAACTAAAAAAATTGATTAATATAATAGAGGCTAATCCATAAAATAGCGGATACATATGTGCCCCACTTGGTCGCCCTTACTAAGCATAATTGTGGTTATGGTTTCCCGGTTTATGGAGCGGGATGTCACGTTAGTGATAGGTTTACCCGCCGTAGCCACTATTTGGCAAAGGCCGCTGGGCTGAGGTATGACGGTTGAGGTTCAAAAATAAAAGCAATTCCAGTAAACTATATTCGATATATACTTTAGTAAAAATAAATTAAATAAAAGAGGTCTTATTTATGAACAAAAAAATTATTGCCGGGTTACCCATTACCAGATTATCAGTATCAAGAAATGGAGTACCGTTGGAAATTGCAATTCATCCATTAAAATCAAAAAAAATTGTGATAAGTATCCCGGGTATATTCGGGAATATTGACGGTTACAATGACAAATATAGAAAATTAGCTGATTTTATCAGGAGTTCAGGTATTGGCGCTGTACTCAGAACCGATAATTTGTCGCAGGAAGATTTCGGTGACGAAGAATATGAAGATGCTTTAACGAATAATGTCAGGTTTGCGATAGAATACGCCTTGGAGCATTCTTATAAAATTGCTAAAACAAAATCTCCCGATATTCTGCTAATGGGATTTTCAGCAGGCGCCAGCGCTGTCGCGGCTGTAGCTTCGGAATTTAAAAATGTTAAATCTATTTTGCTTGTAGCTCCCTCAGGCGATGCAGGAAAAACTGCCCTTGAATCAGGATTGTCCAAGTTTAAGGGGAAAGTATTTATCACAGTTGGTTATAATGATGAAGTTGTGGGTAGAAGAGCCGGACAGATATTCTATGATTTGGCAAATAAAGCAGCATATAAAGAATTAATAATTGTTGATGATTGCGACCACCAGTTCAGAGGAAGAAAGAACGGCTTAATAATGAGTAAAACGCCATTATGGGCATTTGCAGATGATAAGACTTATCCTTCACCTGACAACGGTATTGTTTTATACTGATCGATTTTTTTATGGCTTTTCCCAAAAGCCCCATACTTTCCCTCTCACTAACAACTTAACACTTAACACTTAACACTTAACACTTAACACCTAACACTTATCTCTTACCCCATATCCCCAGAACCCAGAGCTAAACTGCCAAGATTAGGCGTTTCCTCCCCTTTAAAAGGGGAGGTGTGTTGAGCTACGCGAAACACGGAGGGGGGATTTACTCCCTTCTCTTCGTAAGAGAAGGGTCGGGGATGAGTTCCCCAAAGCTCCGAGCAGCCCCAAAGGGGCGACCGAGCTCCGAGCGTCCGTTACTTCCTCCCCACCACGCAATATGAATCTTTACCCACCTGCGGTTCTTTTTTGGAGAAAGACTGGGTTTCAGAAAATCCGGCTTTTTTAAGCAGCGTTTCTACATCAGCAGAGCTATAAAGTTTAAAGATATCAGGTTCGGGGTTAACTTTTTCTAATTGTTCTTTGGTCGCGAACCCTACAATAAATTTGCCGCCGGGTTTTAATACTCTCAGCACTTCCCGCGCGTTTTGCTCGGGGTCCGGCCAGAAATATATTGTATTGGCCGAAAATATGGCATCAAAATATTCATTCGGATAAGGTAAACTGGCAATGCTGGCATTTTTCAGTTCAAGCCGGCCATCCCTGATTAACTTTTTGTATTTTTTCTGGGCCAACAAAATCATATCTTCAGAAAAATCTATGCCCACAAGTTTTGCGGCTTTATTTTCCAGCATGGGAAAAAGTATCCCCGGCCCAAAACCGATGTCGGCGATAACATCGCTCTTTTGCCCCTTGTATAAAGATTGCATAAAGTCTATTAAGGAGTAATTGCTGCGAGAAAGAATATAAGTAATAATATTTCTTCCGAACCAGCCTGTGGGCTTGCGGGATTGCTCACTGCTATATCTTGATGGTATAAGATGTAAACAAAATCGTAAGAATTTTTCAAAACTCATATCGCTATTATATATTATTTCTTGAAAAATTTACTACTAACACATAACACTTACCCCTTATCTCCTATCCCTTACCCCCCAGAGCTCCGAGCCCCGAGCCCCGAGCCCTGAACGTGATTGCGATGACAGGGTGAGGCGTTTCCTCCCCTTTTAAAGGGGAGGTGTGTTGAGCTACGCGAAACACGGAGGGGTGCTTTCCCCCTTTCTCCGTTTACGGAGAGAGGGTCGGGGAGAGAGGCGGTCATTCCCCAGCCCCCAGCTAACTGCTATAATAAAAAATATGTTAAAAGAGTTTTTAAAACCCTCTGCCTTTTACAAATCGGTTTTAGATGTTAACTATAACGCTTTGTCTAAAAAAGGTTACACTAATTTGGTCTTTGATGTGGATAATACACTGGTAGAGCGTATCAACCCTTTGCCGGATATTGCAATCAAGGATCTATTGCTGGATTTAA
>JAQURL010000118.1 GCA_028715625.1 Candidatus Margulisiibacteriota bacterium
GATGACTTTCAGACCTCTTTTCATCGGGGTAAATATCTGGGATGAAAAACCGAGTTCCTTTGACAATTTCCACCATGGCATGTCTTTTGGCTCTTCGAATATATTTGGAACCAGGTAATATTTACCAGTCTCCAGCACAGTCCCCGAAGGGCTGGATGTTATCGGAACCCCCTCTTTTTTTGCTGCTTCATATACCATTTCAATATAATCATGCGGAAGCCCGTATGATGCTGCCATCCTGAGCTTGTTGTCCGCCTCGCCGACCAGCATTATGGTGCCGGAATGTGCATTCACCGCTTCGCATGTAATTTTCAGGATATTTTGTAAGATATCGTTAAACTCAGAAGTAATATCGATTGATGCTATATCAGATAGCGCTTTCAATTTCGATGTTTCGTTTTTATACATGCTCCTAAACTCTGACCAGGATAGATTATATTTACAATATCTTTCCCATAATAAATTCTTCTCCCCTCCAGTCACCTATTAATGTGTTCTTTGGACTGCGCCCCATTTTCAGTAAACTATAAATTAGGTAAAAACCAACTGTAAGATGGCGAGTAAGTCCTTCCTGAAAAGAATGAGGCTGCCTTGAGGCGGATGGGACGAAGTAAGGAAGGGGTCCCGTTTTCTATTTTATCTCTCCCTTTGAAAAAATCTATAAAAGCTGGGAAAACTGAAAAAAAATTCTTATAGGAACATTTATTTAAGAAAAAGGAACTTTATGGCTATTACAAAATCTAAAGAAGGTATCTATGAACCTACCAGAACCACATACTCTATCTTTCTCGACTCTAATGAGTGAGATTGATAAAGGAATAATAAAAATTCCTCAATTTCAAAGGGATTTTGTTTGGAACAAGAAAAAATCTTGCAGATTAATGGATAGCATTGTAAAGGGTTATCCTATTGGAACATTTATTTTTTGGAAAACAAATGAGAGATTAAGGGCTATAAGGAATATAGGCGGGATTGAACTACCAGAAGCTAGTAAAGGAGAATTTATCCAGTATGTATTGGATGGGCAACAGAGGTTAACAAGTCTATATGCTACGTTAAAGGGTTTGAGTATACAAAGAGATGATGTACAAGAAGATTTTTCTGAAATGTACATCGACTTAGAAGTTGAAGAAAATGACGACGTTGTAATTTTTAATATCGAAGATAAAGATAAATCAAAGATTATCAAATTAAAAGATTTACTATTTGGTAGCTTTCAATTACTGAATGACTACCCTAAAGAATTTCATAATAAAATCGATGAATATAGAAAAAGAATTCAATCTTATAATTTTTCAGTAATACTTATAAAAGAAGCAAGTATTGACGTTGCCACCGACATCTTTACACGAATTAATGTCGGAGGAAAACCCTTATCGGTTTTTGAAATAATGGTTGCAAAGACATTTGATTCTGAAAAGAATTTTGATTTAGCAGAAAAATACCAAGCGTTGATTGAGAACATATCAGAAATTGATTATGAAACAATTGCAGATGCTACTGTTTTGCAAACGGTATCCACATTGTTGACAAATGAATGTTCAAAAAAACAAATTTTAAATCTTAAGAAGCAAAACTTTATTGATATATGGGATGAAGCCGAAGATGCAATTTTAAGTGCAGTTGAATATTTCAGAAATTTTTATAGAATCCCAGTATCTCAACTTTTACCATATAATGCACTTGTTGTCCCTTTTGCATATTTTTTTTACCATCATAAAGATAGACCAACAGGGGATAAACAACGGTATCTCCAAGATTTTTTTTGGCGCAGTTCATTATCTGGTCGTTATTCTTCGTCTTTAGAGAGTAAATTAGCACAAGATATTAAAAGAGTTGATAAAATTCTGAAAGATGATTTACCAAGATATGACTATGCAATAGATACAAGCCCTGAATTTATTAAAAACAATGGGTTTGGACTGAACCCCGTTTTGTGTACAACCAGTTAAGAAACTCTCCCATTTAAAACTTCCTCTGACTTTTCAAATTCTTCAGGAGTGACATACCCGATAGATGAATGAACCCGTTTTTTATTATACACCACTTCCAGAAATTTCTTGATATTTTTGTGGGCTTCATCAAATGTTTCATATTCCCAGAGATATACTTCCTCATATTTCAGAGTCTTAATAAAACTCTCAGCGAATGCATTGTCATAGGGATTTCCCCTTCTGCTCATGCTGATATTGATACCATGTTCTTTGAGTTTAGTAACGTATTCCCATGATGCATATTGAACTCCCTGGTCAGAATGATGGATGAGGTCAGAAATACCCATATCCTTGCGATCCGCTAAAGCCATATCCAGAGCTGACAGAGCGAGTTTTGCATCAATATCCCTGCCCAATTTCCATCCAATACACTTCCTGCTGAATACATCGATTATAACCGCGAGATATATGAATTCCCGCACCATGCGTATATATGTGATATCAGCCGCCCATAGTTGATTAATACCAATTACAACAAGGTCCCTTGCCAGATTGGGATAGACTGGCAGGTCGTGCTCAGAATCAGTTGTCTTTGGGACAAATTGCTTTTTTATGCACAGCAGGTTGTCTATCCTCATAAGTTCATAAACGACCTTATGATTTACTTCAAATCCACGTCGATGCAACTCGATTGTTATCCGTCTGTACCCATATCTGGGAAAATCTATTGCAATTGCCTGTATCTCAGTCTTGAGTTTCATCTCTTCAGGATCTGAGTAATGTGTCTGGTCATGCCGGATCCATTTGTTGTATCCGCTTCTGCTGACTCCGAGAGCTGAACATCCTCTGATTATGCTTATTTGATTTGTCTCTTTATGCATATCCTGGATTGTCATATAGATCAGTTCCCTTCTCTCTGTTTTTGATGCTCCTGCAGCTTGGTTTCTAAGCTGCTCAATACTTTTTTTAGAAATGCATTTTCAGCATATAGCTGACCTATGAGACGCTCTGATTCTGCTAATTTTGCTTCAGGTTTGCTGATATTGCCTTTACCGCTGAATGCTGTCCCAGGATTTTCTTTGTATTCCCATTTCCATTTTGATAGCATGGTGGGATGAATGCTGTTTTCCCGGCATACCTCTGCTGCACTTTTTCCGTTCTCAAGTTCACGAAGTATCGATATTTTGAATTCTCGTGTGAATTTTTTCCTTGTTTTCATATTTGCACCCTTTCTGTAGATGTTTGTTAAGAATGTTTCTTAACTACCTGTCCACTTTTTGGGGTGCAGTCCA
>JAQURL010000119.1:0-1685 GCA_028715625.1 Candidatus Margulisiibacteriota bacterium
ATTTCTCTAAGCTTTTTGGGTAACAGATCGTGTATGGGTATAAACGCGGAGGTTACCTGAAAAGCTTTATAGGCTACTGACTTCTCAGTATATAATTTAAGCTTATTGAAGGGTAAATGCATAATAAGCACCAGGACGAGCCAGATTACTATGAGCCATTTAAGGCCGTTGGCTGCCATGCCCACCCATACATTCCAGTCGCCCAGAGAAGTGTTTTCCAGAAGTCTGGTTGCCAGTATCCCTATAAGTTTTAGTAGCACATAAATCAGAATAAAACTTAAAACCCAAACCAAAACGTTATCCCAGGAACTAATGTCGCTCCAGGAACTTCTGATATGCAGTGTTTTTTGTAAAAAATTGCCTACGGACCTGTAATATCCGGAAGTTATTAAAAATGTTAGGCTCAGCGCGACAACATCGATAGCGATATTAATCAGCCCTCTTTTATGGCCGACATAAAGAGCGTATCCCAAAATAATAACCGCAGCTATATCGATTATGCTTATCATCAATCTTATCCTGCTTGTAATTCCTTCTTGAATTTTATCAGTTTCTTTTTCAGCTTTTCATCTTTCAAAGACAATATCTGGGCTGCCAGAATTGCCGCGTTCTCCGCGCCGTTGATGGCAACTGTCGCGACCGGTACACCTTTGGGCATTTGTACGATAGAGTACAGAGAATCAATACCGCCAAGATCCGAGGTCTTGATGGGAATACCGATAACCGGCAGAATTGTGTGCCCCGCGATAACACCCGGCAAATGAGCGGCTTTTCCCGCCGCCGCTATGATAACTTTATAGTTTTCCGCGGCGCTTCCGGCAATTTTTGCTACTTTGTCCGGATTACGGTGAGCGGAAGCCACCATTTTATCAAAGGATAAGTCAAATTTTTCCAGATATTTCATGCAACCTTCCAGCACGGGTTCATCGGATGCACTACCCATAATTACTAAAACATCTTTCATAAATTACCTCCCGCAAATGTACATTTCATTTGTACCACAGCCGAAGTCTTAAGTTCTCCGGGCATGACTTGAGTAGTTGCTCCTTCTCCGGCCATTTGCAAAGCTCCCATCATTCTCGGATTTTGATCATATAACGGCACAAATTTATTATTGGTTTCATCAATATCTACGATTTTTACATTCTTCAGATTGGAAACCTCGGCCAGCTCTTTGGCTTTAGTTTGCGCTTCTTCTACTGCTTTTTTGAGGGCTTCCTTTTCATAGGCATCGGGATTTGTATGAGAAAAAACCAGAGAGCTGATATTATTAAAACCGCTGGACATAGCCTTATCAATGACTTTTCCTATAAGGCTGAAATCTCTAAGTTTTATTTTTAATAACTGTTGCACATCATAGCCCACGAATTGTTGTTTCTGCGCGATGTATTCATATCTTCTCTGAATACTTATGGCTGAGGTTTCCACATCCTTTTTGTCAACAAACGATTGCAGTGAATTCATAAATTTATTAATATTTTCATTTACTTCCCGCTGGCCGGTCTGTGCATTTTCGTATGTGCTCTGCACGCCAATGGTCAGGTAGGCTATGTTCGGAGCGAAAGAAACTTCTCCGGTGCCTGTGACTTTTATATAATTCTCCGCGAATAATAAAGCGCAAAAAAACAGACAGACTATGATTTTCTTCATTGTTCCTCCGTAAAATTTATTTAATTATAACACGG
>JAQURL010000119.1:1785-3197 GCA_028715625.1 Candidatus Margulisiibacteriota bacterium
ATCCGGCGGCTTTTGCTCAGATGGAAAGATGGGTTTGAATATGATTTTTTTGAAAATCCTGATTTAAACTATCAACACATTTTTTTGAATCTGCATAAATTTTATAATCTGCAAAACAAAAAAAAGCTAAAGCAAATGGGATTTGAAAACAGCTGGTGGGACTATTTCGCACGTAATTTTCCTTTATGTTCCAGGCTTAATCCGGAAGAAAATGTAGCAAAAACTTTTCCTTTATCCGGCCGGGCCTTTAAAAAATTAATGGATAAGCATAGCCGACATGCTTTGATAATTAGCACAATCTACAGTAATGCAGCCTCCATTTTATGGTTGCTTTTTTATGACTACACCCTGAAGACACAAAAACGCCCTCTCTATATTCTGGCAAACGCGCAGTTATATCAGGACATTTATAATTATTTCCTGGGAATTTATGTGGACGATGTAGCGCAAAAACTGGCTAAAAATAAAATTTATATTCTTAACCTTGCGGATAATCAGGAGCATATTTTGCTAAATGCCTTAAAAAATGGCGGCCTGTTCCTATACTTCAGCGATACACCGCCAGGCAAGGCAAAACAAAATAATGATGTTTCCCGTCTGACAATTGCTGATAATATCCTGCATGTTTCCTTTGGGCTATTCCGTTTGTCAGCTCAACTGAATATACCAATTTTGCCCCTAACCGCGTATCTTCAGGGAAATCGCTTGCGTCTGCGGGAATTTTCTCTGATAAAATTAAATCCCTTAAATTTAACAGCAGGTAAAATAGAAAATACTATCATCAGACTATGTGAACCGCTTGTTTTCTTTCTGCAAAAACATCCGGGAAAATGGCTGGGCTGGAAATTGTTACAAGACTTTAAACCCCTTTTCTGTAAGGCTCCTCAATATCCTGCTGTTAAACAGTTAATAAACACCGACAAACTTATCTGGTTTTCCAATAAACGAACAACCTTTGTGTTAAACCTGGAAAACGGTCGTCTTCTGGCCTTATACAGCCCGATTTTTGAAGTAATTTTAAAAAGCCGGACCATAGATGAGGCTTTTAAAAGTTTGGCCAGACAAAAATTCAGGATTGAACGAAAAAAAGGCGAGGAATGGATTAAGTTTCTGCGCTGAAAAAAACGTCCAGTTCATTTTTGTTAAAATCGTAGGGGGAATGAATAATAACTTCCATCCGACCCCTGCTCTGTCCGGCATGAAAACTGAACCCCCTTAACCAGCGCGGTATGCTGTTTGTTTTGTCCTGATTAAGTTCAAAATTCGTCACCTCGCTGTAATGACCATAATAATGAAAAAGAAAAAGCGACTGCGTTTTGGTAATATCTCCCACACCCTGTTTTAAAAGGCCCTGCAGCTGTTTATATTCATTCGGAATATCCGGATTAAAAAGCAGTGTTTCAAAATGGATT
>JAQURL010000120.1 GCA_028715625.1 Candidatus Margulisiibacteriota bacterium
AACATTGCTACCAATGTTGCAATCAGAGAAAAGAAAACAGTAGGCCTATTCAGCCTGGAAATGTCTAAAGAGTCTCTGGTGCAGCGTGTTATCTGTTCTGAAGCTGAAATAGATGCGAACAAGCTTAAAACCGGTAATCTGGGTGATAACGAATGGAAAAAACTGATGCGTTCTTTAGGTAAACTGGATGAAGCGAATATTTATATAGATGATACGCCAGGTATAAACGCTATGGAATTACGCGCTAAAGCCAGACGCATGAAAGCGGAGAAAGGTCTCGACCTGTTGATAGTTGATTATCTTCAATTAATGCAGGGAACCAAATTGCGCGTGGAAAACAGGACACAGGAAATATCCGAAATTGCCAGACTTTTAAAATCTATTGCGAGGGAGCTGCATGTTCCACTGATTGCCTTATCTCAGCTCAGCCGCGCTATTGAACAGCGCATGGATAAGCTCCCCAAGCTTAGCGACTTAAGAGAGTCCGGAGAAATCGAACAAACGGCAGATATCGTCATTTTTTTGCACAGAGAGGATTTTTATTCAGCTCAGGCCACACCAACCAGTTTGACAGACGTAATGGTAGCCAAACACAGGAATGGCCCCGTAGGAAAAACACAGCTTATCTTTCAGAAGGAATTTACAAAATTCAGGACCAAGGAAAATCAAATAGATACCTGATCAATGAACAAACTGATATTTTTTTTATTTGTTTTAGTTTCTTCTATCAGTTTTTGTTACGATATCACTTCCAATGAATTTGAGTTCGATATAACAGAAAACCGGATGCTTTTATCCAGCGATGTTCAAATCAAATCAGGCAGTTACAGTTTTTCTTCTGAAAAAGCTGTTATGGATATTGATAAAAATAAGATATTAATAGACGATCCTTTTAAAATAGAATACCTGAACCAGATAATGCGTGGTGAAAAAATGCAGTTGGATAATGATAATTCGGTGCTCACAGCTAACAATTTCGAACTGTATTTTTATAAATACACTTTAACAGGAGAGCAGGTAGAGGCAAAAGCCGGAGATGTAGTTATGGACAAGGTGCGGATCACATCCTGCCAGAATGGCAAAAGTCCTTTATTTTATTTGAGGAGCGATAAAGTTCATGTATACCCTCAACTAGGATTTCTGGTTGCTTTTAATTCTTTTTTCCATGTATTGGGGGTGCCTATCCTATATTTCCCAGCGTATTTTATGGGTGACAAGCGTTACGGAATTTTCGCCAACAATACACTGGTACCTGAATTCGGAAGCAATCAGGTCGAGGGAGCTTACGCACGGGAAAATCTGCCTTATTATTTTAATGAAGCGAACAATGGTTATATCCACCTGGCTTATGTAGAGAAATTCGGTTTCAAGGTAGGTGTCCAGCATTATACATTGCTGGATGCGGGTAAACATAAAATTTCCGCAGGTTATTTTTACGCCCCCAAACTAATCCAATGGAATTTTTTATATACAATGGCTCTATTTGATGAGTATGAACGCGATAAGTATTTTTTGTCTTTCCTGTTCAACCAGGAACAGATAGCCAAAAGAAACAGCAATATATATTTTTCTTATTATTTAAAGAATAATGAAATTATCAATAATCAGTTTGTGGATATTAAACCGGGCTGGAAAGTGTCTTCAATACTGAATATTAATGAGCATAATGATCTTCAGGCCGAATATGAAATGGCAGGTATTCAGGAAAACAGCTTGACCATGAACAACAGAATAGCATATAGCGCCCAGTTATTTTCCGATTATAAATTTAAAGACTTGCAGTTTAACAATATTTTAAGTTATATACGTTATGACTATCCCGGTTTTGATAATCTGTTACGCATGCAGAATAACATTATTCTGCAATATCCTGTATCTTTAATGCTGTTTACAATGGATTATGAGCATATGTTCCTTTTTTCCGGCTCTTCACCGTTTTTATATGATGTTTATCAAATTGACCCGATGGATAAAATAACTTTATCTGCAAAATTTCATTTTAATATTTTTGATTTTGAGTATAAAATTAAAAAAAGAATAAACGAAGATTTTTATTATAACAGACGCTATGAATTTACTCTGCCTTATGAGAAATGTCTGGACTTTAAAATATTTTGGGAAGATGTGGAGAAGGTTTTCGGCTTTGTTTTACAGATATAATATATGAACCAAAATAATTTTTTACGTATTATCGAGATAGACAAACTGATCAAGGATAAAAGTTATCCTAACTGTCAATTTTTGCAGGATCGGCTGAAGGTTTCCGAAAGAACCATTCTCAGGGATATTGATATTCTTAAGGAAGTTTTTCAGGCTCCTGTCAAATATTCAAAAAAATTTAACGGCTATTTTTACGGTGATGATAGTTTCATACTTAAGAATGTCAGCTTGGCAGAGGGAGATATCCTGGCAATGCTTATTGGCAAAAATGTTTTGAACTTATACAAAAATACTCCGTATTTCGAGGAACTGGAAAAAGCTTATAATAAAATCTCATTCATGCTTCCTGATTATGTATCTCTGGATGCCAAGGATATAGCACTTGTTTCACTGGAAATGCATAATGCCCTAAATATGGAAAAAAGCGGAATTAAAACCTTTAAAGTTTTAATTGAAGCCTTTCAGTCTCAACATAAAGTGAAAATCGTGATAAGAGACTTACTGGAAGGGAACAAGGTTATAAAAAGTCTGGTAAGCCCTGGAATTCTCAAGTTTCTTAATGGTACCTGGTATTTGCTGGGTTATGATCAGGACCAGAAAAAACTGAAATTTTTTAATATTTCCCGGATTATTAAAATCAGAAAAATGAAAGAAACTTATAAAGCAGAAGATATACAAAAATTGATCAGTCAGAGTGAACATAAACAGGTAAAAGAGGAAATCGTTAAGGTAAAAATAAAATTTAACAGTAAAATAGCAGATTTCGTATTAGACAGGTTCACCGATAATAATTATAAAACAAGCTATACACCGAAAGGTGAGCTGGTGGTGGAATTTCAGACTGGGGACATTGATACTATCTACTACTGGTTATTGTCGTTTGGTCCACAGGTAGAAATAATTGAACCGTTCACACTTCGCTCCAGGATCCGCAAAGACCTTATTTCCATGGTCACAATGTATTGAATTTAAGCTTTTACTTCTGTT
>JAQURL010000121.1 GCA_028715625.1 Candidatus Margulisiibacteriota bacterium
CCAGTTGTATCTGCCCGATAATTCTTTCCTGTGTCTCCTGGTTCAAGGTTACATAAACCGTGCCGTCAGTGGCTATGCGTACGGTATCGGTATTGTCCGGGATAACAATCTGCGGCTGAAGAATGTTGCCGTTAGGATCAACCAGATTACCAAGGCTGTCACGGTTCAGATTCCCGGCGCGACTATAAGCAGTCTCACCGTTA
Source organism: Candidatus Margulisiibacteriota bacterium (assembly GCA_028715625.1). Lineage (NCBI taxonomy): Bacteria > Bacillati > Candidatus Margulisiibacteriota > Candidatus Margulisiibacteriota bacterium. The sequence continues at coordinate 204 of JAQURL010000121.1, forward strand.
GCTGTCTGAAAAACCAAAAAACCGTCGCCATTAATCGCAACATCAAATTGATTATTGGTAACCGATATGGCACCCTGCCGAAAGTCTTTGGGAGTAGCAACAATCCTCACACCCGATCCTAATTCTATGTCAGCCGGTTTGGTGGTGTTATTTTCACGCTGCAGAACAGCTTTTTCCAAGACTTGAGGGAACATGTTCTCGAGCTCGGTCTTGGTAGACTTATAGCCCACAGTTTTGGAGTTGGAAACATTGTTGGTAATATTTACCATGGCTTTTTCCAAAGCCGACATGCCTGAAGCGCCAACATAAAATTGTCTGATCATAACTTATCCCCCATATCACGTGACTAGTGAGAAGTGAAACGTGAAAAGAGATCTATCACTTATCTCTTATCCCCTAACACTTACCTCTAATTATCAGTGTACAGAAAATCTAATGATATTCAAGGTTTTTTTGAATTTTAGCTCTTAAATTTTAAGACCAGTTTAATAGTCTGCGAAAAAAAGCCCCAAAACCTGAGGGGGTTTGCTCTGCAGTATCGTTTTCTTCCCTGCTACTAATCTCAGGTTGATTTAATTTTATATCGCATCTGATCTTTGCACAATCAACTTTATCAGCCATAACCTTCACGGGATAATCGATATAACTATCCACCTTCAGATATCCGGCGTTTATTTCCGTTAAAGCCCCGTTCACATGACTGATAATCCTGATCTCTTTTCCAGTTAATTTTGAATTTTCACAGAGTCCTGCAATATTGATATTTCCTGTAGATATCAGTATCGAATTATCATCTACATCGCCCTGCTGAACATTTATGTCCCCGTTGACATAAATATATTTCCCGCTTATATAAGATTCAAGGTTCAAGTCCCCCTTTACGATATAGTGACGGTGATCAGACATTTCAATATCATCATCGGGAACAGGTAATAATTCATATTTATCCGGATCTACACGATATATGCCAATCGGTTGTTTATCCAAATAACCGTTACTTATTATCCCCTCAATATAAGCAGCAGCCTTCTGGTCAAGTCTTTGTTTTTCTTCATCAAGAATAAGTACAGGTTTTATGGTAGAATTTTCCGTAATTAAATGTTTAGCTTTTATACTGTAACTCATTTCAACTTCCTGAAAAAATACCCATTGATCGCTGATAATCTCACTCATTGGCTTTGAGTGTAACATTATTATCGGACCGCTTGACGTAACATGTTTATGATTACGAAAGAATGGACCAAAAATAAGTATGGTATTTTCATCTTCATTGCTGATAACTTCTGCCGCTGATCCGCAATATGGTCCGTCATAAAGTAAAAATTGTTTCCCGCGAAAATAACATTTTAACTCTTCGGTTGTTAAGCCCAGCTTTTCAGCCAATTCTAAATTGCCAGCCAGATTATTAAGATCTTGAATAAACCGGTTGCTGTAATACATGGCAGCATCCACTATCCCCCGGTTACGTCCATTCCTGTTAAAATATTTTTCAGTAAATTTACGGTCCAGTTTGGTGATATCAACGGTAGGGCTGAAGACAGTGCCCAGTTCCGCTATTTTGATATTATTAAAAACAGGTGTTTGCGGTTCATCATTCAAAATATCTGCAAATTCCAGTTTTTCGAAATTAATCGCCAATTCATTCAATGACCATATCAGATTATCCGGTTTCATATTATTGATAATGTACCAGGTATCAGTTTCCAACTTAGCCAATTCTTCCTGAGCTTCGGTTACTGTCTGAACCCGAAAATCAACAGGTAATTCATCAAGAATTTGCGATGGTGTTTTTGGCTTATTCAAAAAAGAAAGAGCCGTGTTTTGATTCAACTCATAACACTTTTCATATAAATATTGTCTAAAAGCCCTGTCGGATTTCCCCTGCTCCAGCAAGAGCCTGAGGAACACTTTTGTGTCCGACTCCTTAAAAATATTCAAATTATCACTTAACTGGCGGAACTTGCTACTTACAAATATATTACTGTCATTTATATCGGCACTGATAAATCCAAACAGCTGAAAATTTTCTTTCAGTTTATTTAATATACGCTGGAAATCCCCGTTTTTGTATAAACTCTGCAGACAGATATAAATAGAAATTTTCGCGTTATTAATTCTGTCATCCCTGGTTGTAAGATCAGGCTTTTTCTCGTGATTTAAAAAAGTTAAATCAATTTTCTGGTCTTTAAATGTAAGGCCGACAAAAAATTCTATCAGTTCTTTAAATGTTGAAGCATTTTCCAGAATGCTTTTTAAACGATCCTCAGCATCATCCATTGAAAAAATATTGATACCCGCTTCCAGGTTTTTTCTGGAATCCAGCATCAATTCAATAGCGTTGGTATTTTTTACGGCCAGTATTTTAAAATTTGTCATAATTATCCGTATAAATATATCGAACGCTTTAACAGACCTTCTCAAATTAAATAGCCTTTATAGAAGAATTAAGCTGAGTTACGAAGTTCAAAAAATTAAATCAAATATTTTTCTATAATTTTCCAGAGCTTCAACATTTTTTAAACGTTTGATTTCCTTATAAATAGATTTGTCCCAATAAACTCTGGACCTCGTACTAAGTGACCGTTCAAACATCTTGCTTAAAATGTCTCGTTGTCCGACGTCCTTAATAATGGTATTAATGAATACACTGGAATCATCATCAAAAACCAGTATTCTGTCTGAGGGATTTTTAAAAAAAGCTTTCAATTTCTTTTT
>JAQURL010000122.1 GCA_028715625.1 Candidatus Margulisiibacteriota bacterium
TAGCTCGTGGTGAAGCGAAGATTGGTGGAGAGGGTAGGGTTCGCCCTTCCATCATTGACATCGTATCAATTCTTACAGGGCCGGCCAGACGCACTTTCGCTCCCATCCTGGTCGCTTATCGCAGCTATCGCGCGCGTTCGTCTGGCTTCGAACCAAAGTTGCTTTTATTTTTTAATCATATTATTTGGGAAGCGCCTGATGACATTTTCTGATGGTGGAGAGGGTAGGGTTCGAACCTACGTACGGTAAAACCGGGCAGATTTACAGTCTGCTGCCATTAACCACTCGGCCACCTCTCCATATTTAATACATGCATTTTTCTACATATTGCATTAGTTTAACAGAACTTTTCAGGTTCTTTAATTTTTTCTCAACTTTCATCGCTTCACTTCTGCTACCATATTCTTCTTGATAGATTACATTATATGGTGTATATGCCTTAGTAGATTTTACTCTACCGGCATTGTGTTCTGCCAATCTTTTATCCAAATTACTTGTTTGTCCTATGTAAAACTTATTTTTATTCGTACTTTTTAGTATATATACAGTATACATCTGCCATTAACTCCCGAAATTTCCGAAAGCTCTGCTTTCGATGAAATTTCGAGGATCCTCGAAAAACTAAGTCCCGCTTCCAGCGTGGACTGTTTTTCGGGACACTCGGCCACCTCTCCGTATTAACCTCGGAAAATTATAGGGGTTTTAGAGGGTTTTTACAATAGAAAATTTTGAATACTAACCTGTCAGTTTCCGATAGCATGCTATTTTTTCGAAATATATTCCATGGTTTCCATTTTAAAAACCTGGAATTCCTGAATAAAATTTATCACTAACTTATAGATAATATTCCAGTCATTTCTATGACCTGCGTTTTCGATTGATTCGGCTAATTTGCTTAAATCTATAGCACAGATATTTTTCGCGGACCCTTTTAGAAAGTGTCCTATTCTGATGATTTCTGGTGTATTCCTCTTGTCAACGGCTATTTCCATTTTTTCTATTTTTTCAGTTGTTGTATTTATGAACAAAAGCAGGAGGTCGGAAATAAAAGAAGGGTCATCAAATGATTTATCAACAGATAATCTCCGCATTAAATCAGTATAGTTAAAGATGCTATTTGTCATCTCTGAGCTATCGGTACTTTTTGTAGGGCCGGGATTTGAATCGTTAAATCTGAACAAACCTGAAAGGTACAGAGAGATTACGGATTCAAGTTCCTTAAAATTTACTGGTTTCGTTATATAATCGTTCATTCCTGCTTTAAATGCTTTATCCCGTTCACGGTTCATCACATAAGCACTCATGGCAATTATCGGTATTTTTTTCCCTTTGGGCATATGTCTGATCCTTTTGGTTGCTTCAATACCGTCCATTTCAGGCATTTGAATGTCCATAAATACAAGATCATATTTATTAGCTTTGAACTTGCTTACCGCTTCTTTTCCGTTAATAGCTAAATGTACCTCCAGTCCCATCTGATATAGAATTTTTTTCATTACTTCCAGATTGACCGGATTATCTTCTACCAGCAGAATATTGGGTCTTGAAGCAGAAAACTCTTTAAACAAACCGGTAAACGTTTTTGTTGGTTCAGGTATGTCTGTTGATATTTGTTTAAAGGCCAATTCTATGGAATGTTTTAAATGAGAAATGCGGATCGGTTTAGTTATTGCGGCTGCGAACAGACTGTTGTCGAAGTGTATATTGTGCTGATGACTAAACGGTACCAGATGTATGATTTTTGTTTGTTCAAGCCCTTTAATATTTTTTATGGATGAAACTATTTCCTGGCAGGACATATTGGGAATTTCATAATTGAGGATAATAACATCATAGCAATCTTCATCATGAGAAGCCGCCCGCAGTTTGTTTATAGCATCGTGGCCATTGCTGCAAATATGATAACGGCTGCCCCAGTACTTCAGATGTTCGGACAAGATAATGTTTTCTTTTTCAATGGGGTTAACTATAAGGATGCGTTTACGCAGAAATAAAAAAGAATCTTGTTTCATGTCCGAAGAGTGATTTTGAAGTTTATTAAAATTAAGAAGTACCCAGAATTTTGAGCCTTTCCCTTCTATGCTGATGCAGTCTATTTCGCCTCCCATCATGTTAGTCAGCCTTTTGGCTATGGCCAGGCCCAGACCTGTCCCCTCTATCCGGTGGCTTCCTGATGACTTCAGACGTTCGAAAGAGTCGAAAATATCCTTATAGCGGTTGCTGGGAATACCGATGCCGGTGTCTATAATATCGAACCTTATTCTGTAAGATGAACCTGTGTCGGCAACTAAGGATACATTGATTTGTACTTCCCCCTGATTAGTGTATTTTATGGCATTTGATAATAGATTCAGAAGTATTTGCCGCAGCCTGATGCCATCTCCCATTACCAGTGTGGGGATATTATGAGTGACCAAACAGGATAATTCTATATTTTTTTCTGCAGCCTTGAGTGATAGCATATCTATAACAGTATCCAGCACCTCGCGGATATCGAAAACATTATTATCCAGCTCCATCTTGCCTGCTTCTATTTTGGAATAATCCAGCACCTCATCAATAAGAACTAAAAGAGATTCAGTTGAGTGCTGGATAATATCTATGTATTCCATCTGATTAGAGTCTATTTTTGTTTTGGAAAGCAAATTGCTGACCCCAATAATGGCATTCAGTGGAGTTCGTAACTCATGGCTTAGCGAGGCTATAAATTCATTTTTGGCCAGAGCTGCTTCTTTTGATATATCAGCCAGGCGCAGGGCATCCTCGAGTTGTTTCTGTTTGGAAATATCGTGTATTATTCCATTAATTATCAGTCTTGTGCCCTGTTTAATTAGTTTGGCTGATATTTTGCAATAAATAAGTTTATCGGAGCTCTGGCGCAG
>JAQURL010000123.1 GCA_028715625.1 Candidatus Margulisiibacteriota bacterium
AAGTTAGACGCGTAAACCCTGTATTCGCCTGGTGTCAGTTTATGACCGTTGGTAAATTTGACGATCCTTTCCTTATTATCCCAATTTGTTACCGATAGTACCTGTTCTTCCGGATTCAACGGATTAGCTCTGCCGATAATAGCTATGTTCCGGAAGCTTTCGTTAAAATTAGTCAGGTTAAAATCGTGTTTGGATTCACAGGATAATAACCAGGGATATCTTTTACGTAACAGACGCATACGATAAAGGAATATTTCATAACGGATATTGGAGTTGAAACTACGGTCCTTGGAAAGATCATATATTAACCGGTTATAATATTTTGTTATTAAGGGAATGTCCCTGGCTGGATTAATTCCAAGTTCCTCATGAAATGTATCAATTTTTATTAATCCTTCTATTAATTGTTTCCGTACATAATGCCGTTCCGATTTGGGTTTGTCTTTCATATATTTTTCCTGCTGGAAATAATACCAGGCTTGCATTTTGCCAGCAAAAGACTTTAAAGAATCGAGATTGGGAAAGATGTTTTTAATAGTATCAGGGAATACCTCCCAGTCTTTTTCTTTAAATTCCTGTATTGCTCCTATTTTTTCCGCCAGTAGTACATATTCATCAAGGTTTACTTCCAGGTCTCTGTAAAATTGGAAATAGTTATTGGAAAACTCCAAAGGTATGCCACGGCCGACACAAAACATCATTAACATTTTTAGGTTACGCAGCAAAAAACCTCCCCAGTTACCCTGACGATCATGCTGGGTATGGTTGATCACAGTTCTGATTTCATCCAACAGTAGTCTGGTTATTTCTGATAGATTTTCCAGCCTGTTCAGTTTCAGCAGGTCTTCGGCCAGATGCAGCAACTTAAAAAACCAGACGTTGCTGTGCCGGTAATCAAGCGGCGATACTACGGAAGAAAAATCTTCTCTGGCGTCTTCAGCATGTGAAGGTATTTTTTTGGAAATAATTATTTTTTCATTGTTTCTGATTATTGTATGATTTATTAACAGGTGCCCCAAGTCCTTTAAAAAACTGTCATCCATTATGAACTGGGTCATATCCAGGCGCATGGCGTCTATATGGTAATTTTCCAGAAAACTTTTTACACTTTGCAGGACCATAGACCTTATGAAAGGATCGTCGTAGTTGATGGCTGAGCCCCAGTCGGTTTTTTTATTCTGGTCAGGATGATTTATAGGATATAATCTGTCAGCCATAGCGCCTTCCGGGCCAAGGTGATTTAACTGCAGGTCTACGCTTACTTTAATGCCGCGTTCATGGCAGGTCTTAACAAATTCTTTGAAATCATCCGGTTTACCGTATAAAGCGCTAAGTGACCTGAAGAAGCCGTTAGAGTCATATCCCCAACTGCCAAAAGCTGTTTTATCTACAGTTATAGTTAAAATATTGTTATGTAAATTTATATTATTAGCCGGCCTGCTGGAATATTCATTAGCCGGGAATAGTTCTACAGTATCCATGCCCAGAAGGCTTATAGACTGGATGATCAAAGACAGAATTTTTGTTTTCAGGTCCGGGAAAAAGGCAGCCAGGCTTTGTTCGATTTTTTCATAATCCGCATCTTCTGTTATGCATAGCTGTTCATTTGCATCCAGCAGACAGTGGGTGGAAAGATATTGCCAGAATTTTTCCAAAAGCGCATTGGGAATGTTGAAATTATTGGTAAAAAATTTTCTGGTTATTTTGATGTCTGTATCTTCGATAATATCATCCAGAGTTTGGAGTGCCTTGCCTAATCCCTTGAAATCCGCCTCCTTGGTAGCCAGTCCGGGATGTATTTTTTTGATATGGAAAATATCATGTTCCTTTTCCAGCCAATTATTTTCATTGGGGCCCCATTTAAAGTGCGAATGATCAATTACAGCTGAAACTTTGCCTTGAGGGCCACCGGGCAGGTATTCGCTGCTGGGGTCAGGAAATACTTCGCCGCTGGAAGTATCTTCTAGCTGGTATAAATAGCCATAATCATTACCTCGCATGGGCTGTAAACCCTTCAGGGCAGTGTAATGAACCACTGAATTTGGTAGTATTTGCAAGCTCTGTTCCCTGCAAACATAGGAACCGTTTTCCAGAGGCAGATATATTTTTAATTTTAATTCGGGTTCAGGTCTTGCGGATGTCTTTAGATGCGGCGCATAAAGAACAAATGTGGTAATGCCGGTTTCCGCGTTAAAATTAGCGCCCAGATATGGGGCAATTTGAGTGTGCAAGTCGCTCATGCCTGTAAATATTTCTTCAAGTCTGGCAAGGCCCGTAATCGATTTTTTAAGCAATTTGAAGCGCTGGTTATCAGTGTCGGATATTTCCAGTGTTGAGATAATTTTTTTCATGGCTATTAATTTATCGTAATTGCATTCGGGAAATTTTATTTTTTTTGGAAAGTATGAGAATTAAACTTCCTCTAAAATAAAAAGGCCTCCATCCAGGGAGGCCTTTGAATCCGGTAAGGTGTATTTGATAAATCTATTTGTTTAACGATTCTTCTTCTTTAAAAAGTTTTTTGGACTGATGCAAGTCGGGGTTTTTCAGCATTTTATCAATTATTTTCTTCATCGCAGCGCTGTCCAGCTTGTTTTCCTTTGACCCCTGCTCATTAACCTGATTTTTTTCTCCGTTTGGTTTTTTATCAATATTATTTATATCCTTACACTCCATAAGAATATTATCCAGATCCGGTTTTTTGCTGATTATGTCTTTTTCAGTAGCAGTTTCTGTAAACCCAAACTTTTGTTTCACAT
>JAQURL010000124.1 GCA_028715625.1 Candidatus Margulisiibacteriota bacterium
CAATTACTGATATTGAAAAGCTGATGAATGAGAAAATCGGGTTGATAATCCTTGACTCTGCGGCGCTTTTCTACAGGCTCGGGCTTACGCAGGACGATTCTGAAGAACAAAACGTGGGACTCAGGCGTGAGCTTGTTAACCAGATAGGGATACTCCACGGGATTGCGAGAAAGTACGGCGTGGCTGTGGCAATCACAAACCAGGTCTTTAAGGATGTTACAACAGGCGAGCTCTGTCCCGTGGGGGGGAATGCGCTTGAGCATTTATCGAAGACCATTATCCTGCTTGAGAAGATAGGAATGAGCAAAAGGAGGGCTACGCTGCGGAAGCACAGGTCAAGAAGCGAGGGGGCTTATTGCGATTTTGTGCTGACTGAGAGCGGCGTGGAGGAGGGTTTATAGGCAAGATATCAGAAGAACACTTAATAAAAGAGGATAATTATTTTGAATAAATACTGCTGAAATCGATATAAGGATTTAAAATAATAAGTCCCATTATAATAATCGATATAATGTATAATACTAATGGAATTAAATCTTTAAATTCGAAGGGAATTGAAACAACGTAAATCATTTTTTTTCCAAATTCTTTCGCAGTTTTTTCTGATTTTTTCATGTTTAAATCCAAAACTAACATTAATGTTAAATAGCAAACGGCAGCGATATTAATCAGGACAGGAATTACAATTTTTTTGTATTCAGATAATGAAATAACTACGATTTCAGCGGTGATGGTTAAAATAAATAGTTCAATTAGTTGGAGTTCTAAGTTAATCTTTTTATCAACATATTTCTCTATAAGACTCCATCCGTTATTCATAATTTATAGTTACTACAAAGGATAATATCTATTTTCTCAAAGCCATAATACCGCCAATTAGCAACAGTATAAAGGGTAACAAGAAAGCCATGCTTATGGAAATAAGCCCCCCAAAAGCACTGATAATCATTAGCCATCCAGCCGTTTTTGATTTTGATTTTACTGATACTGCTCCAATAATCCCGATTATTGAGAAGATAATTGCAACAAAACCAAGTCCAACAACATCAGATGCTCCAGATGCCCCGAAAGCACCAGCTAAGCCACCAATACCTATTGCAAATAATGCACCAAAAAATCCAAAGATTCCTCCGAGCAAACCTAATACTAATTCGACAGTCCTCGATTTTTCTTTTTTCAATTCTACACTCTGATTAGTTCCGCAATTCGGACAGAAAACAGCATTATCTGATAGTTCTTGCCCACAGTTTTTACAAAACACATTTCACCTTTCAATAATTCTTTATTTTCTCATTTTGTTAATGAAACATATTTCTTTTCGGAAGACCACAAGCCGCTTGCGATGTCAATCTTTCCATTGATATTTGCTGGAACATCAAATACTATTTTTCCTCTTTTAGGTAAACCTGGCTGAAGTTGCGTAAAACTAAATGCTTCGTCTTTTAGATAAATTTCAGCCATAGCATCATGTTCAAATTTTCTTCCTTGGTCATCTATTATTTTTACATAAGAACCTATCAATATGTCTTTAGATTCTTTTTCGACGTTTTCAATAGTTACATCTAAGATTATGAAATTACCATCCGCTTTTTTGCCATAAAATGTTCCATATACATCTTCTCCAATCTGCTTCGATGTAGTCATACCATTGAAAGTATATGCAAAGTCACCAGCGACAACTCTATCGCCTATCTTGGCTATTTGTTGTGTAGCTTCAGATGTCTTTACTTGAGAAGCAGAAGGTGTATTTGTATCCGAAGAACTGACACCAAAAACGAACGCTGCAATAAATCCTGAAAAAATAGGTATACCTATAAAAAGATATACCAATGTTGCTAATGTCATTTTCCAAGTTTTCCCTGACCTAAATCCAGGAATTCCCATTTTTCCTAACTTGCCTGTGATTCCTTTCCTTTCAGTTTCTACTTTAACGGATTTCAAGTCGTTTCCACATTTACTACAAAACTTTCCATCATCTGGATTTTGTGTGCCACATTTTTGACAAAACATTCAACCACCATATCATCTTATAAAAGTTAAACTCTTATAAACCTTTCTTAATACGATTATAAGAGTATAATTTGATTTACTTACTTATTTTTCAATATGTTAAAAGGCTTCCAAAGTCTGCATGGAGTTACTGCATAAAAAGTTCCTTATAGACATAATCATTGCCTTAAAAGACGAGCCGCTTGCATTTAATGAAATTCAAAGTCGATTAAAAATTTACTCGGATACACTATCAAGAAGGCTAAAGGAACTCGAAGAACTTGGTATAATTGAAGCTGTAATTACTACTGATGATAAGGGAAAAAGAGTTAGATATAGGCTTACTGTAAAGGGAAATAAGATTGCACCTATGCTAATTGAGGCAGTAAAGATACTGAAAACTGTGGATAAATTCTTATAAAATTTAACATTTGATAAAATTTTATTTATTGTAACCAATAGGATATTGCCGCTATTCATCTTATACATAAACCCTCTCCCCATTCACCGGCGCAATTGCGTTTACACCCAGCTCTTCCTTTACCCAGCCTGCAAAACCTTCCGTGTTGTCGCCATGCACCGTGATAACCGTTTCCGTGCCGCTGCCAGCGAATTTCCTTACCAGCTCTTTTAACTGGGCATCCCCGCAGTGAGCCGAGAAATCATACAGCTCAAGCCTGCAATTAAGCCTGAGCGTATCCCTTCCATCCACTATATGTCCGCTTTCCAGCGCCATTCTCCCGTTTGTATCATCAGCCTGGTAGC
>JAQURL010000125.1 GCA_028715625.1 Candidatus Margulisiibacteriota bacterium
AACGTATTCACGTTGAGACCCAGATCTCGGGCTACTTCGGCAATTGATTTATCAGATTCATTCGCTAACTTGACGGCTGAAGCTCTGAATTCGGCTGTATAGGTTCTGAATTCGGCTGTATAGGTTCTGAATTCGGCTGTATAGGTTCCGGGTTTTTCTCGGCTCATTTGGGTTCACTCTCTGTTCACACTATTTTAATTTGTGGTCCGGTTTAGTGTAGCCATATCACGCTTCACGTTAGTTAGGAAACAATAGCCAAGCAGGCCGGGTTACCTTTACTGAGCGAATACGGGATAGTCAAGGGCTGACACAACTTCGCAAGCGCCTGCCGGAGATATTGGAAGATGGCGATAATGTCTTAACGAGGGCTGCACGGCAAATCTTCGCTGACTTGCAACAACAGCTAGTCGAACTGGATAAACAAGTAGCGGTTTACGGGGAGAAAATCCTGGTGCTGCATCGGTCAAGCACGATCAGTAAAACGCACTATCCCCGGCATTGGGCCAATCACCACTATCATTTGATTGTAGGAATAGGCTATATGGTTATTATTCAACCATAAAATCTCCGCTTTGATGTTGCCACATGGCGTAGTATTTGCCTTTTTTATCCAGCAATTCATGATGAGTGCCTTGCTCGATGATATGGCCGTGATCCAGTACAATAATACGATCCATGTGTAAAATTGTCGAAAGCCGGTGAGCGATTACGATCGCGGTTTTCTCTTTAATCAGGTCGAAAATGGCCACTTGAATGAGTTTTTCAGTCAGAGAGTCTAGCGCGCTGGTGGCTTCATCAAGCACCACAATCGGCGCATTTTCAAGAAAGGCGCGCGCAATGGCAATGCGCTGTTTTTCGCCGCCGGAAAGCCTAACGCCGCGTTCTCCCACCATAGTCTCAAATTTATTTGGCAAGCTGCTAATAAACTCCAGGCTGTGCGATTTGCGGGCCGCATTAATAAGTTGCTCTTCCGGAATATCGTCACCCAGGGTAATATTATCTCTTATTGAACGGTGAAATAATTCCGGCTGCTGTGGCACCAGGGATATTTGTTTACGCAATGAGCTTAAGGTAAAATCTCTTGCCGCAATTCCATCAAAGTAAACCGTACCCTGTTGCGGTTCAATGAAGCGAAACAGCAACTTAGTCAATGTAGATTTGCCTGAGCCTGATTGACCCACCAGCGCCACTTTTTCTCTGGGCTTAACCACTAGAGAAAAATCCTCAAATAATATTTTGGGGTGCGGATTTGAATGATAGCTAAAATGAATATTGTTAAAGCTGATGGCTCCTTTTTTTATAGCTAGCGGTTTGGCATGGCTTTCATCTGCTTCAATATCGATCAGCTTGAATAATTCCGCCATTTCCATGGCGTCCGCCATTGCTCTAAAAAAATCCAGGAAGTTACGGCCAAATCCCCATAGACGTGAAATCAGTATTATCATGACTGTTTGAAATAAAACAAACTCGCCCACCTGAAAGTTGCCCGCTTTCCATTTCTGGATCATCAAATAAACCAGAAATAATTCCATGGCGAACGTCATCAGTCCTTGTACTGCAAATGAGGTAAACATATAGACACTGGCCGTTTTTTTATCTTGATAAAGCTGATCCGCTGCCTGATCAATATTAGCCTGCTCCCTAGACTCGACGGAAAAGCTTTTGACAATAAAAATATTACTAATAGCGTCGGAGAAAACTCCGCTTAGTTTAGAATCACTTAGAGCGATCTCCTTATCAAAACGCATTTTCCATATGGAATAGAAAATGTTCCAGGCCATGAAAATAACAGCCCATACTAGAAAATAAAAAGCAAATTCACGCTGTTGCCGGTAAAAAATGCCAAAAGAAATAGAAATGGCCAGAACGTTCATGAAACACTGGAACAATATCCAATCCAGGATTATTTCATAAGAATGGCAAAAGCGACTTGTCTGCCTGATCAGGCTGCCGGAAAAATTTCTCTCGAAAAAGGCGTACTTATGGTTTCTTAGCACTTCAAAGCAACGCTTCTCCAGACTATTAACTCCACCTGCTCCCAGAGGAACCATGGCTATTTCCACCAAACGCCATAATACCCAGACACTGGCATAAATAAATCCAAGCTGTTTCAGATTTCCAAATAAAATAGCCAGGGTAGCTTCTGAATAAGGTTCCGCCAGTTTGTTAGCGATATTTTTATAGCTGAGAGGAACAGATAAATCCAGAAAGATAATGGAGGCTATAGCGCTTAAAGCTAAGAGAAAAAACCATTTTCTCTGCCAGATGACTCGGCTGTATTCCTTAAATATTACATCCATAACTATCTTTTTATTTATTATGTAGGGTTAGACTTTTTTAGTAATGTAACATTTTTCCTTGGTTGATAAATTGTTAAATTCAATTTAATTGAATAAGCAAGATATGCAGACTTTTTAATTTAATCTCATAATTATATAGCTATGAACAATGCCGCGCTCATCTCGATAAAGACCAAAGGCCCCTGCAGACTCTGGCATTTGTCAGAAAGCACTTGCTATACACCCACTCTCGCAAAAGGACCTGAGATGCGGTAATACAACAGTTAACTCCTATTCTTGAAAAATACGGCATTGTTAAATTGGTATAGTTACACCTATAATTACTCGCTTTATCTTGAGTACCTGTTATATAAATTGCCCGAAATGTGGATCAACCGACTGCGCTAAAGATGGCATAGTCAAGGAAAAGC
>JAQURL010000126.1 GCA_028715625.1 Candidatus Margulisiibacteriota bacterium
ACGCGAATATGGCGCAGCTTACAGAAGTAAAGCTTGTTGGGGATTCAACTGCGGAAAAAATAATAGAGTTCTTCGAGCGGAGTTTTATAAAAAGAGAAATGCATCCGTGAGAGAAATACTAAAGCGATAAGTATAAGACAGTATAAGATAGTCAAAGACAGTATGACAGATATGTTGGTTGTAAGTATCGAACTGACCGGGGAGGATAAGACCCGATTTGAGCAGCTCAAAGAACATCTTGGTCTTTTGTACAACACAGAAGTTTTAAGGGCAGCAATTAAAAATACACACTCTTGTTTAGTAAAATAAGGGTGGGGTATTATGAACTTTATTCCCTGGTTAAAATTACAGGCAAGGCGCAACGACTCCACGGGCGACCTGGCGAGAGAGTTAATAGCAAACCCCAACAATGATATTATCACAGGGTATCACATTTTTGTAACATATTTAACATACAAAAAGGCACCTCATTCCACTTTTGTCGCCCTTGCTAATGCCTTCAAAGAGTATCACAAAGAAAAATACAGTCAAGGAAGGCGAGCTGTTTGACCAAAAAACACGAACCCACACCCCAAAAAATCAAAGCCGCCGGGGTTTTACTATACAAAGACCTGATTCAACCCGATGATGAGCCGCGCTATGTAACGAAATTCCAGATATTAACAGAAGACCGTTTACCGTTTGATTATATTATTAATAAAGAGGGGGAATGCATCGCCGACTCTGACTCCACCGGTCTGCAATTAGCTGCCGAGTCTAAATATATTCACATACTCGAAGAGAATATCCCCGGAGATTTGGGGCGGTTTCATGGAATACCTGAACCTATCCTTAACGGAAAGCGTATAAAATTTGTTGAGCCGGCGAAAGGCGCGAGGGGGATTGACGGCGAAGATTTACATATTGGAAGTTTTGGGGATTGGAAGTGTTCACATTGTGGGCATATAAATGTGATTCCAGTTGTTGGAGGGAAACTTATTAAACCGTTTATCTGCGATAACGCCGAGTGTGGAAAAAAGGGGCAGTTTAAAGCCCAGTTCCCGGAAGACCTGATAAAACCAATATGGAAACTACCTATACCGCCGATTGAGGCAACCGGCGCTGAGGTTTATTCAGAGATTTATAATTATTGTAAAAATCAGTTAGTATTAGAGGATGATGATTATCATATTTTAACAATATGGATAATGGCTTCATGGCTGGTCGATGATTTCCAGACCTGCCCCTATCTTTGTATGCTGGCGCCGAAGGAGTCGGGTAAGACCCAGGTGCTTGATGTAATCAGTGAATTAGGATATCGGGCGACAAAGACCATTAGCGTAACTGCCCCATCGCTTTTCCGTGCCATTGAGTTATGGCATATCACATTATTAATAGACGAAGCGGAATATCAGCTTAAGCAAGAAACCGAGGCAGGACAGGCACTATACGGCTGCATGAACGGGGGCTATAAGCGCGGGAGTTATGCGATCCGAACCGAAGGGGATAGTAATAACCGCACCCCAACCGCGTATGATGTTTTTGGATTTAAGGCGATTGCCACAACACAGCTTTTTCACCCCACGCTTGAGAGCAGAAGCATTATTATTAATATGTCCCAGGGAATGCCTGAGAAAATATTAATTGATACTAAACAGGCAATGATTATCAGGGCAAAGCTGTTATTCTGGCGATTTGAAACCCTTACTAAATTGCCGATAATACTTCCGGAATCGAATAAAGGGCGCCTTATCGAGATGTTTATACCCCTGTTCACTGTCGCGCAAATTTTAAAAAATAAAACCGGAAGGAAAGGTATAATATTATATCAGGATTTAATTAAAATCCTTCAAAACAAAATTTCCGCGATGGAAACAATACGAAAAGAAGAGGAACACACATCGTCCGATGCACAGATTATCTCTGCAATAAACAACGTGTCAGGCAAACCCTCCCCCGGCATATCAGGTGTGCGAGAGAATATGACTATCCGGGAAATAGCGGAGGAACTAAAATGGATTGACCAATATACAGAGCAAAGTATTGTAAATAAAGAACTTACAAAAATAGGAAAGAAAATGAAAGTTATGGGGTTGAAGTCGAAACACACCATGCACGGTAATATATTTGAATATTTAACTGATGAAAATAATTTAAAATTATTAGAATTGTATAAGAGGTATTTGTAATGTTGAGTTGGATTTATTCGTGTATTGACGAAATTGTATTAGGGATACCAAACAAAAATATGAAGGTCATGAAGCGTAATGAAGGTCAAATTTTCACCTTCATGAGGCGGGGCATGGCGTTTATGAAGGTCATGAAGCGTTTTCCTTATATATGGTATGGTAATATTATTATTATATACGTACCTTCATACCTTCATAACGATAGCAGTAAGCCCATTTACCTGATTAACCCTAATAAAACATACTCTTACTCCCCCCTCTTATAGGATTTAACCTTCATACCTTCATAAACACTATGCGCAGGCACATGAAGGTAAATGAAGGTTCATTTCGACCTTCATCTGCTATCGGTGAACCTTCATTATCATTATCGGAGGGCTGATGGACAGATACCCACGCTCTGAATGGACTCCCCAGATGATACATGACTTCAAGGTGTTCTATGAGGAACTTCAAGGTAAAAAGAAAACGGAAAGTCCTGTTAAAGCAGATGTTGATTTTGATATTGGAGTATAG
>JAQURL010000127.1 GCA_028715625.1 Candidatus Margulisiibacteriota bacterium
TTTTTCTGCCACAGCCCTGTAAAATAATGTATCGGCAGGGATAGGTCCTTGCACCTGTATACCCTGTTGTCCGGCTTTGTTTATCGCGGGTGCTATGATCTCGATTTCCTCTCTGCCCATAAGTCCCGATTCACCGGCATGGGGATTGAGCCCGGCCACAGCTATTTTGCGGGATTTATTTTTCAGCTGTCGCAGGAAATTGTCAGCCAGCATTATTTTATTGTATATGGAATCCGTAGAAATTTTTTCAGACACTCTGCTTAGCGGGCAATGGATAGTTTCCAGAATTACTTTGAGTTTTTTAGAGTAAAAAGCCATGGCGTAATTCGTGCAGTGGCTCAATTGTGCCAAGGCTTCCGTATGTCCGGGGAATTTAATCCCGGCTTGCTGCCAGGAATTTTTGTTTATGGGCGCGGTAACCACAGCGCTGACTTTTTTTGCCAGTACCAGTTTTACTGCGGTCTCCACAAATTTATAGGAGAGAATTCCGCTTTTGGAATTGATATTTGCGGCTGATACTTCAAATTCCGGACAATCAAGAATATTAATGTCCGAATAACTGACTACGTCATCCCCGACTTTTTTAATAATATTAATCTCGTCCGCTTTTATCCGCGTATATTTTTTAAAACCGGCCAGCAGTACAGATTTGCTTCCTATCAGCAGAAAACCGGCTTTTTTTAACAGACCGGGGTTAGCGCTTAGTGATTTGGCGATGATTTCCGGCCCGATCCCGGTCAAATCTCCGGCAGTAATGGCAATTAGCGGCTTCATAATTGTTATTGTAGGTCAAATAACAAAAAATGAAAATAACCGCCAATTTGTACGATATATTTACAGAAGAATAATTTAACACAGGCGGGACCATAATACAAAGTTGTCCATACCGCATAAACAGGGGTAAAAAGTGTTTTATAAAATTGTAGCTCTAAAAACAGATGACGATTATACCGGTCTTTCCGCCGTTAACCTGTTAGCGCTTTTACAGCAGAAAAACGCGCAGATCGAAATATTACAGCAGGAGAATGCCGTACTGCGGGAGTTAAATTCATTGCAGGGCTGGAAGCTGGATAATGATGAGGATATATTTGGAAAACTGAACCTGCAGGGGGTACGTACGGAGAAGCTTAAGGCAAAGATACTGGTCCTCAGGCATGATCTTACTTCAATAACCAGAAGCACACAATTCAAGAGTCATGGGGCCCAGGTAAACGCTTTTTTTAAGACTATCGGCGAATTTTTCAGGGGATACGGTTTCCGGACCAGAATTTATTCACAATGTTTCGGCGGCTATTGGAAAGAGACTGGCTACAGACATGTACACAATATTTATGATCTGCCCGTGATCCCCTATCTGCAAATGAATATTGATGAAAACGAGCCTGTATATTTTGACTTTGATTCCAAGTTCCAGCCGTTAAAAAACGCCGAAGGGCATATCCTGTCTTACCGCAATCTGGAGCCGGATGATGCCTTTTCACGTCTCTTTAACTGGAAAGTAAGCAAAGCCAGACTGCTGGATAAATTACCGGAACTCGAGCCCATACTGACCATTTTTTTCAGTAATCCCGAAGATGAGTTTATTGTACCCAGATATGATTATTATTTTTTACAGAAAATAATACGTAATGAAGAATTTGCCGAATATGAAATAGATAATTCCGTAAGCCGGATAGAAGTATTGAGGCAGGTCCCCGGCATAGAGGACAAGATGGGGCAGTTTTTCATAAATCCCCAGGATGATTATCTGCGCTTTAAGCCGGATATAGCCGGATATTTTCAGTTGGAGTTTAAGGATGCGCAGTTGTCTGAACAGCAGGCCGGATTAAAAGCAGTTTGGGAAGATTGCAGGATCTGGCGTACACAATTCGCCGACCTTACCCAGCGAATATATATGAACCTGGATGAGGTAAATAAAAGCGTCTTCAACGCCTTGCTGAGAAACCGGGAGAAACAGGAAATATTCATGCATTTTTTGCGTCAGGCTTTTTATGAAAACAATGTTGAGTTTATTACTGCGGCAGAGCATGATCCCATCAGAATAAAAATGGCAAAGGCCGGTCAGGCCAACGGTGTTCATCAGGAATACGATGAATTCAGAAGATATATTATTTCTTCTTTGCATGGCGAGAACAGAACCCTGGCCATAAAATGTGATGAGTTCATAAGTGAACGCGGCAGTGATGTGTTTTTCGCCGACAGAAATATTACCATACTGCTGTGGGAGTTGATAAACTGCATGTTCCAGGAATTATCCTTTAGAAGTTCGCTTAAAGAAAAAAACAAATCGCAGAAATTCTTGCAGGCCAGCTTGAAAAAGAGCAACGCACAATTGCGGAATATTGTAGATGAACTAAGTGAAAAGACCCGGCTTATTGAAAAGCAAAAAGAATCCCTGAAGGAGCTTTCTTTAAAGGACGCTCTCACCGGCCTTGGGAACCGGCGCAGCCTTTGTGAATTGCTGGTAAAAAGTATCGGTTATCGTTTGCTGCGGCATAAGATCGAGAATATTGTAGTATCTATGATGGATATAGATAAATTTAAAAGAGTAAATGATATTTTCGATCATCCTACCGGCGACAAGGTACTGCAGTATTTATCCATGATAAGCAAAAAACAGTTCAGAGGTGAAGATATCATCACCCGTTACGGGGGTGAGGAATTTGTCGTATTGCTGGATG